>CAZBWD010000014.1:0-17322 GCA_964495585.1 uncultured Thermotogae bacterium | reverse complement strand
TCTCTCATTGAGAGATGAGCATGAGGACGTGAGCCGTCATGCCACTTTACCCGGCGGAGCAAAGGAACGGAAGAGCTTGGCCTTCGCCTGCTTAACGAGCAGCACATACTCGGTATCACTGTGGGCTTGGGCGATCCTTTGCAGCTCCGTCATCGTCACCCTCGGCCGCAGATACTGCTCCGGGTGGGGCAAGCTCCTGAACTTCTCGTAGGGCGTGAGGTATGAATCGTAGCGCTTGCGGATCTTGCCCTTGCGATCCACGACCTCGGACGCATACCCGCACGGGCGGTGGTAGTTGAGGTAGACGTTGAGTGTTTGGCTGTAGAAGGCTTGGATCTTCTCTGCCTCGCTCTGAGCAATCCATCCGTAGCCCATCTGCTTTCGCACGATGCTCCCGTTCTTGCCTTCCACGAGAGCCTGATCGTTCGTGTGCCGGGCGCGGCTCTTGGTGAATTCGATGCGCAGCTTCTCCAACAGCTCTGCCACGACACGGTGGATGTACTCGCTCCCGTTGTCGGCGTGGAATCCCAGAATCCGGAACGGGTACTGGGCCATGATCTGCTTCAGCACGGGCACCAGGTAGTGCTCGCTGATCCGCTCCACGCACCCCAGGTTCTCCCACTGCGTGACCTCGTCGATCGTGTTGATGTGGTAGACTCCCTTTTCTCCGTCCCGGTCCCCCTGGTGGACGGTGTCCACGCGCAAGAAGCCAGGCCGACCCTGAGGATTGGGCTTCCTGCGCTTTAGCGAAGCGGACCGTGGTGGGCTTCGTCCTGTGCACGGTGAGGCTCCGTTGGCGGTAGACGAACCCGTGGCGCAGTCGGTACAGATGCGCCACTGAGATCATGCTCAGGCGCTCGAACTCCTTGCGGCCGAACACAGTGTACTCCCGACGGAGGACGGCCCGGGTGGCTGGTCCCGAGAGCCGGTTGTGGGCGTTGTTCCCCTCCGCCAGGAAGCGCCTGATCTTCACGGGTGTACTTGACGGGGAAGCGATGGCGCCTGTATGCCGGTAGCTTCACGTGCCCCGTGCGGCGGTACTGGGCGATGAGACGCGTCACCTGTGCTTTGGAGGAGCCGGTCATCTTCCCGAGGTACTGCCGCAGCAATCCCTTCTCCGCCCGCGAGCGCGAGGTGTACCCGTACTTCCGCAGGGTCTTCTCGACCCAGGCGTAGGTCTCCTGACGCGCCTCTCCCCGGAAGCTCAACGTCCTGCTCGACTTGAGAAACGCGGCCAGCTCTTCCATCGTCATCACACGCGAGTCGCTCACCGTCACGGTCATCTCCTCCCAGACTGCGACTCACGTCCGCTCTTGTTCCATGCCTGTGCTCACCTTGCATGAGAACCTTGGCCCCCTTCATGCTCATCTTGCGCGAGACAACTCTACCAGTTGACTGAGAGCCTTCGCAAGGCTATTCTTTATTGGACTATTCCAACAAGGAGAGGACCTTGGCCACGAAACCGTTCCCCGCGCGCTACGCGGTCCTGGGGCTGCTTCTGGAGAAGCCCTGCCACGGCTACGAGCTCGCGGTGCGGCTTTCGGCAGCGCTCGGCCCGATCTGGCAGATCGCGCGCAGCCGCCTGTACTTCACGCTGCGGTGGATGGAGGAGGAGGGCTGGGTCTCGGTAGAGACGCGGCCCCAATCCAACCGGCCCGACCGCCGGGTCTACGCGGTGACTCCCGGCGGGGAGAAGGCGTTCTGGACGTGGGTGCAGGTACCGGTCCGCCACGTCCGGGACGCGCGGGTGGAGCTTTTGGCGAAGCTCTACTTCCTCCACCGCCTGGCGCCGGAGCGGCTCCCGGAGTTTGTCGACGGGCAGCTGCGGTTCCTCGCGCGGCTGCGGGCCCGGTTCCAGGCCAAGGAAGACCTGCCGATGGACGATCCGGTGCTTGGGCGCCTGGCGCTCCGGTTCCGGTTGGGGCAGGTGGAGAGCCTGATCGGTTTCTTGCGGACCTGCGGGGAGGCGCTCTTCCCCGCGGGTGAAGGGAGGCGCAGTTGACGAGGTACGGGCAGCGGGTCGGTGTTGGGCTTGCCGTGGCGATCGGGGTGGTCCTCGTGGTCGGATCGATCGCTTCGGCGGTGGCGGTGGTCGATCAGACCGGGCGGACGGTGAGCGTGCCCCAGCCGGTCGAACGGGTCGTGAGCTGCTACGGGATCGCGACCTACTACCTGTATGCCCTCGGCGCGGGGGATCGGGTGGTTGAGGGATGGTACGTGCAGATCCGCGGCCTGTCGCAGGCCCCGGAGGCGTTGCGCCGCATGGAGCCGGACCTCGCTGACAAGCTGTCGTTCGGCACGCCAAGCCTCGAGGAGATCGTCTCGCGACGGCCCGACCTCGTCCTTACGAACCCGGAGAAGGACGGGGACCTGGCCGTACGGCTTGCGGAGCTCGGGATCCCCGCGTTGCAGTACACGGCGGAGACCCCACAGGCGCTGAAGCAGGCGATGCTCCTCACCGGCGAGGCGCTCGGCCCGCGGGCGACGGCGCGGGCGTGGGCGTTCGCCGCCTACGAGGACCGCGTGCTCTCCGAGGTCCAGACTGCAGTCGCCACGGTCCCCTCCTCCAAGCGTCTCCGGGTCTACTTCTGTGGCAGCTCGCCGCTGCGGGTGGCGAGCGGGGACATGTACCAGAGCCGGATGATCGCCGCGGCGGGCGGCGTCTCCGTGAGCGCGGGGCTCGCGGGGTACTGGAACGACATTAACCTCGAGCAGGCCCTCGTCTGGAATCCCGATGTGATCATCATCACGGCCTATGGGGGGCTCACGGTGAACGACATCCTGAATGATCCGGACTGGCAGGCGATCCCCGCGGTGAAGGCCGGCCGGGTGTACAAGATGCCGAGCCTCGCCGCGGCCTGGGACACGCCGGTCCCCGACTCGCTCCTCGGGATCCTGTGGCTCGCGCAGACCCTCTACCCCGCGCAGGTCCACCTCGACCTCGCCCAGGAGATCCGGACCTTCTACCGCACGTTCTACGGCTATTCGGTCACCGACCAGGAGGTCGCACGATTGCTCGGCGGATGACGCCGCCCGCCAGGGCGGGGTGGGCGTGGGCACTTCTTTTCCTCCCGGTCGGGTTCGCCGTCGCGGCGCTGTTCCTCGGCCGCTACCCGATCCCTGCCCGGCAGGTCCTGCACTCCTTCCTGCCGGTCGGTGGAGTCCCGCCGATCGTGCGGGCGCTCGTCCTGCGGGTGCGGCTGCCGCGGATCGTCGCTGCGGCCTGCATCGGGGCGAACCTCGCCGTGAGCGGCGCCGCGTTCCAGGGACTGTTCCGCAACCCGCTCGTCGCCTCGCGGATCCTCGGGGTCAGCTCGGGGGCCGCGTTCGGGGCATCGCTCGCCCTGCTCGTCTCCGGCAGCGCGTTCCTCGTCCAGCCGATGGCCTTCGGGTTCGGCCTGTTGGCGGTGCTTCTCGTTTGGACGATCGGGCGGCGGTTCGGCGCGTCGCTCCTCGCTCTCGTCGTGACCGGGATCCTGGTGAGCGCGTTCTTCGACGCCTTGCTCGGTCTGGTGAAGTACATCGCCGATCCCCTCAATACGCTGCCCGCGATCACCTACTGGCTGCTCGGTGGCCTCTCCGATGTCCGCTGGTCCGGGCTGTGGCCGCTTCTCATCCTCACCGGGCTCGGCCTGGCCTTCTTCCTGGTCCTGCGGTTCCGGCTGAACCTCCTCACCCTGAACGAGGCCGAGGCCACCACCCTGGGGGTGAACGTGGGACGGCTGCGGCTGGCGGTGATCCTTGCCGGGACGCTCCTTACCGCCGCCTCGGTGGCGGCGAGCGGGATCATCGGCTGGGTCGGGCTGATCATGCCGCACGCCGCGCGCGCCGTGGTCGGACCGGACCACGCTCGCCTCGTGCCTGCCTCGATCGGCCTCGGGGCGGTCGCCGTGATCCTGCTCGACACCCTCTCCCGCACCGCGCTTCCCACGGAGATCCCGCTCGGGATCCTGAGCGGTCTCATCGGGGTGCCGTTCTTCTTCCTCCTCTTCGCGCGCACCCTGCGCACCCGGCAGGGAGGCTGGCGGTGAGGCTCGCCGCATGGGGGCTGTCCTACGCCTACGTCCCGGGCATCCCGGTGCTGCGCGACCTCTCCTACGAGGTCGAGTCCGGCCTTGCGACCTTCATCCTCGGGGCGAACGGGAGCGGCAAGACGACGCTGCTTGAGTGCCTGTGCGGGGTGAGGCGACCGACCAGGGGGGAGGCGCTGCTCGACCGGATCCCGGTCGAGCAGCTGACACCGCGGCAGCGGGCGCGTGCCCTGGCGTACGTTCCGCAGGTCCACGAGCCGGTCTTCGCCTACACCGTCCTCGAGGTCGTGCTGATGGGCCGCACACCGCACCTGCGCTTCCTCGCCCGGCCGCGGCCCGCCGACCGTGACCAGGCCATCGCCGCGCTCGAGGCGGCCGGCCTGGCCGATCTGCGTGACCGTCCGTACACGCGAATCAGCGGCGGAGAGCAGCGGCTCGCCCTGCTCGCGCGGGGCCTGGCACAGGGCGCGGACATCCTGCTGCTCGACGAGCCGGACGCGCACCTCGACCCGTCCTTTCAACACCGGGTCCTCGACCGCGTCCGCGGCCTCACCGCGCAAGGCCGGACCGCGGTGATCACCTCTCACGCCCCGAACAACGCCCTGCTCTACGGTGACCGGGTCCTCTTCCTCGCTGACGGGCGGCGGATCGCCGCGGGATCGCCGCGGGCGGTACTCACCCAGGAAACCCTGGAACAGGCCTACGGGATGCGCTTTACCCTGATCGAGGACCCGGCCGGCCGCCGTGCCGTGCTTCCGGCGAGCGCTGCGGGAGACGGTGAACCGCCCCGCCTAATCGCACCGCTTGCGGAGGAACCGGCCGGAGACCCCGATCCCGGTCCAGGCAAACAGCAAGACGATTAGGAACCACAGCCCGGCCGCCTGCAGGTAGGAGAGCGTCTTGAACAGCCCCAGGTAGCCGACCACGATGTGGTTCCACAGCATCATGATCACCCAGCTGAAGAAGAAGAACGCGCCGACACCGCCCCCAGCCATCAACCCCCGAACGAGCTTCATCTCTTCGACCTCCCGAAACTGGAATGGGCCATTATAGCACGACTCGTCGACGGTGAGGCAAACTCCCCTAGAACTCCCAATCTTGCCGCGGATCGGGAAGGTGCAGCGTCCGGTCGAGCGCCCGCAGAAGCTCATCCGGTCCGGACAGATCATCGGTCCAGGAAAGCCCGGTCGCCGGCTGCACCCCGAGCCACATCCGCGTGAAGGCACCGACCGAGGCGGCGAGGGTCGGCAGCTCCGCCCGGCGTCCCGGCGTGGCCTCACACCTCGGCCCGAGGCGCACCGTGTACTCCCCGGCCACGCCGCGCCAGACGACGCCGGGATCGAGCATCTCGGCCAGCGGGTCGCTCAAGTGGAGGTTGAACCGGACCTCCGGGCCGTCGGGAAGGCGGGCCGCCGCGAGCGCCGCGGAAACGTCGAGCAGGCGAGCCTGCCAATAGGCAGCCGCCGTGATCCGGCTCTCGTGCGGGGAGCGGGACGTGACCTTCCGCGCCTTGAGCGGCTGGCGCAGGAGGTCCTGGAGTTGGATCCCCTGCGGTTCGTAGAGGGTGATCGAGTGGACCTGATCTCCGAGGTTGCGCAAGGGAAGCCCGAGCAGCTCGAGGAACGCCTCGCGGGCGCGGTAGGCCATCCACAGGACCCGGTACGGGCCGTGCTCGACCGCCTTGGTCGTACACCACAGGTGCGAGGCGAGCTCGCCGGCCTCGTCTTCATAGCCCAGCCCGAACCCGTTGTCGCTCCACAGCATGTCGGCCTGGGTCAGCCGGGCGGAAACAAGCGAGCAGGCGCCGTGCCGCCGTAGCCGGGTCATGCGCGAACGGTGGATCCGCTCCCAGTCCTTGGTCGCAAGCCGCACCGGGAGGCGCGGCCGCACCGGGACGACCAGGTCGGCCGGATCGAAGGTGCACCACCGTTCGTAGCTTCCGTTCCCGAAGCCGAGCCGGTTGTAGAAGCCCTGCTCGAAGGCCCCGAGGATCGCCACCGTGGCCCCGTGCCGCGTGTGGTCGGCCAGGGCATGGGCGACCAGCCGCGCCGCCAGCCCCTGCCGCCGCGCTGTGCGGCCGGTCGTGACCGCGGTCACGCACACGGCCGGGAGGTCCTCCTCCAGGTAGCGCAGGGTCCCGTCGTGGGTGGTCGCCAGGCACTCGGCCGTCCCGCGCAGCGCCGCGACGCAGGCCGATCCGCTCTCGAGCACGGCGTCGAGCGCCTTCTCGTGCGGCTCCTTCTCCATCCAACCGACCTCGCGCCAGATCTGTAGGACCGCGTCGTGGTCGGTGGCCGGGTCGTAGTCGCGGAAGGTTGCCTCCGCTCCGATCCCGCTTGTCATCTCATGTAGATCCCACCGTTCATGTTGATCGTCTCCCCGGTCAGGTAGCCCGCCTCCTCCGAGCACAGGTAGGCGACCAGTCCGGCGATCTCCTCGGGCTCGGCGACCCGATGGGCCGGAATCGCGGCGCGGATTGCATCCCCTTTCGTGGCCAGCGCCGCGGCGTTCATCTCCGTGTTCGTGTATCCCGGGGAGACCGCGTTCGCCGTGATCCGCGGGGCGAGTTCCAGGGCGAGCGACTTGGTCAGGCCGATCAGGCCAGCCTTTGCCGCGGCATAGTGCGCCCCGTGGTCCGAGCCGGTCATCGCGCGCAGCGAGCAGATGCTGACGATCCGTCCCCACGGCTGTGCCTCCAGATAAGGGAGCGCCGCCTTGACCGCGTAGAACGCCGCGGAGAGGTTGACCGAGACCGCCCGGTTCCAGTCGGAGATCGACATCTCCCGGATCGTCGCGTGCTGGGAGAACCCCGCGTTGTTGATCACGATCCGCACCCCACCGAACCGCTCCGCAGTGGCTGCGACCAGGGCGGAGACCGCTTCGGGGTCGCCGGCGTCGGCCTGAAAGGCGAACGCGCGTCCGCCCTGCGCCGCGATCGTCCGCACGAGCGCCTCCGCGGCCGCGGCGCCCTTCAGGTAGTTGACGCTCACCCCGTAGCCGGCCGTGGCCAGCCGCTTGGCGATCGCCGCGCCGATCCCCCGTGCGCTTCCGGTGATCACGGCACCAGGCAGGATGGCCCTTTGCTCATCGTTTCTCGTCATAGTAGCGTGAGTATAGCGAAGGCAGGCGTTGCGTCCAGCCGCGATCCTTGACCGGCTCTCTCCCTTCGACTAGGCTGTTGCCACTCACCCACGGGAGGAGAACATGCCGCAGAACAGGATCCCGCTCGAGGAGCTCGCAAGCCTTCCGAGCTTCTACTTCGTCACGCCGGATTGGGACCGCAACCGTTACGCCTTCTACTGGGATCGAAGCGGCCGGATGGAGCTCTACACCGCGGCGCTTCCCGACGGCCGGCCGCAGCAGGTGAGCCACGGTGAGGTGCCGCGGTCGCTGCGCGCGGGGTTCGTCTGGAGCCGCGACGGCCGGAGGATCGTGTTCGCCAAGGACTGCGACGGGAACGAACAGCACGACCTCCACGGGATCGACCTCGAGGCCGGGCGCGTCGATCAGCTCACCGACACCCCCCAGGCGCAGGAGATCCCGGTCGAGTTCAGCCCGGACGATCGCTTCATCTCCATGCTCTCCAACCGCGACGGGCAGATGAACCTCTACACGCTCCGGCCGGACGGGCCGGAGGTGACCGCGCTCACCCGCCTCGAGAACCCGGTCCTCGACGGCGGGATCTGGAGCCCGGACGGGACGCGCCTCGCCTTCTGCGCCAACGAGACCTCCGAGCTCAAGAACGCCGATGTGTACGTGGTGAACGCCGATGGGACCGGACTGCGCCGCGTGCTGCAGGTGGCTGTCGGTTCGATCGAGTCGGTGGCGCAGTGGCTGCCCGACAGCCGCCATCTGGCGGTCTCCTCGGACGCCTCCGGCGTCGACCGGCCGGGGATCCTCGACGTGGAGACCGGCGCGGTGCGCTTTTTCGGGCGGGAAGGGGTGGAAGAGACCGCGACCGGGGTCTCGGACGACGGCCGGCACCTCGTCGCGTTGCGCAACCGTGAGGCGATGATCCGTCCGGTCCTCTACGAAGTGGCGACCGGGGAGGAGCGCCCGCTCGACCTGCCGCCCGGTGTCACCGTCGGGGCCCGCTTCGTCCTGGGCGACACGGCGCTGCTCATCATTCACACCTCGCCCACCACGCGAAGCGAGCTTCTGCTCTACGACCTCGAGACCGACCGGACGACCGTCCTCCTCCCGGCGGCGTACGGGTCGATCGATCCACAGGTCTTCGTCCCGGCGAAGGCGGTGCGGTATCCGTCCTTCGACGGCCTGGAGATCCACGCCCTCCTCTACACCCCGGCGGGGGTCGAGGAGGGGACGCGGCTGCCCGCGGTGGTGAACGTGCACGGCGGGCCGACCGGCCAGTTCTTCCGCGGGTTCGACCCCTACGCGCAGTTCCTCGTCGATCAGGGGTTCGTCGTCCTCGAGCCGAACATCCGCGGCAGCACCGGCTACGGCGTGGTGTTCCGCGACATGAACCGCTACGACTGGGGCGGTGGGGACCTGGAGGACGTCGCCGCGGGCGCCGCGTACCTCAAGACCCTCCCGTTCGTCGACCCGAACCGCATCGGCGTCTTCGGCGGCTCCTACGGCGGGTACATGGCCCTGATGCAGGTCGTCCGCAAGCCGCGGCTGTGGAAGGCGGGGGTCGCCTGGGTGGGGATCAGCGACCTTCTGCGCCTCTACGAGAAGAGCATGGAGCACTTCAAGTACTACCTGCGCTGGCAGATGGGCGACCCGCAGGAGAGGGAGGTGCTGTGGCGTGAACGCAGCGCGCTCACCCACGCGGAAAACCTCCGGGCGAAACTCCTTCTCATCCACGGGGAGAACGACCCGCGCTGCCCGGTCGAGCAGTCGCGCCTCTTCCGCGACCGGCTGGTCGAGCTCGGGTACAAGGAGGGGGAGGACTTCGAGTACGTGGAGCTCGCCGCCGAGGGGCACGGCTCCTCGGACATCGCGCACAAGGTGCGGACCTATAGGCTCCTCTCCGACTTCATGACCCGCCGGCTGTAGCCGGAATCAGTCGACGTCCCCGAGGTAGGCGGTCGGCCGCGTTGCGGATCGGTTTCATCGTCCTTCCTCCCTTGGAGTGACCGGCCCCTGCGTACATCCGGCCGCCCCCTTGCCTTTCCCCTCCAAACCCTGTATGATGAGCAAAAAAGCGCACATGACAGGTAAACAATTAGCTTCTTTGATCCTCCTCCTCGTGCTGCCTGGGCTGCCCGCCGCCGCGTTCGACCTCGACGCGGACCTCTCGTTCACGGTGACGCTCAAGCCTGGGAAGGTCGAGTTCGACCTGTCGTTCTCCCTGGACCTCGAGGGGGCTGGTCTGGATCTCGACACCGACTGGAAGGCGGACGAGTCAGGCTTTTCTTCGCTCAAGCTCGTCGGCACACACGGCTTCCCGCAGGAGGTCGACGGGAAGGCCGAGATCCTGTTCGACGACACGCGCCTCAAGACCCTCAAACTGAAGCTCGATGGGTTGCCGCTTCGTTTCGCCCCGGGCGGCGGAGCGGCCGACGATTCCCCGGCGCGCATCGATCTGGAGACGTACTTCAAGAACAGGAACGGCCTCTTCCTGTACCAGCTCAAGCTCGGCCTGGATCCGCCCGACATCCTCTGCGTCTCGACCGCTGCGGACCTCGCGCTGCGCAAGGCCTACGCGCGGTGCACGGTTGACCTCGAACACGACCCCTGGGAGATCAGCCTGGAGGAGACCTGGAAGGCCGGCGCGCTTTCCGCACGGGCAGCGCGGGTTACCTACGCTGGGGCGGGGTTCGAGCTCGAGGAGGCGCTTGCCCTCGACGCCTGGCCGGTCGCCCTGCGGCCGGGCGCGGGGACGCTCACCCTGGACTGCGATCCCACGGACGTCCTGACGGTCAAGCTCGCCTGCGACCACACGTTCTGTGCCGCGGGGATCGTGCTCGATCGTCTCACCGGGAGCGTCGCGCTCGATCCGGAGCCGTTCAGCCTGTCCTGGAAGGGGCGCTTTGCGCCCGCGCGCTTCGGGCTTGACCTCATCGCCTTCGACCTCTCCGTCTCCGCGGAGGCGGAAACCGATCACCTGAGCCTCGTCCCGAAACTGAAGCTCGACGAGACCGGGTTTCGCAGCCTGTCGATCAGGGTCTCGATCAGCTTTTCGGCGGGATGATCCGGTCGATCAGACCGTAGGCGACGGCCTCCTCGGCGGACATGAAGTAGTCGCGATCGGTGTCCTTGACGATCTTCTTGATCGTCTTTCCGGTGTGCTCGGCGAGGATGCGGTTGATCAGGTCGCGCATCCGCAGGAGCTCCTCGGTCTGGATCTTGACGTCGGCGGCCTGCCCCTGCACCCCGCCGAAGACCTGGTGAATGAGGATGCGGGAGTTGGGGAGCGCCGAGCGCTTGCCCGGCGTCCCGGCGGCCAACAGGACCGCGGCCATGCTCGCCGCCTGCCCGATGCAGATCGTCGCCACGTCGCACTTCACGTAGCGGATCGTGTCGTAGACCGCGAACCCCGATGTCACCGACCCTCCGGGGGAGTTGATGTACAGCTTAATGTCCTTGGACGGGTCCTTCGCTGCGAGGAACAGCATCTGGGCGATGACGACGTTCGCCACGTCGTCATCGAGCGGGTCGCGCAGGAAGACGATCCGGTCCTCGAGCAGGCGCGAGTAGATGTCGTAGGTCCGCTCGGTGTGCCCGGTCTGTTCGACGACAAACGGCATCTGCGCGCTCATGCGTCCTCCGTCAGCTTCGCCGTCTCGTAGAGCAGGTCGAACGCGCGGGCCCTCACCTTCCCCGCGCGGTAGTCGTCCCAGCGGTCTTGCGCCTTGAGCCGGGCGGTGAACCGCAGCGGGTCCTCACCGGCCTCCTGTGCATCCTGCTTGGCGATCTCCGCGATCTCCTCGTCGTCGATCGCGATCCCCTCGGCGGCGATGATCTTGTCGAGGACGAGCTCGCGGCGCATCCGCCGGCTGATCGCCTCGCGGGCCTGCGCGCGGAGCTCCTCCTCGGACTTGCTCTCACGTTCGAGGTACGCCTCGAACGGGGTCGGCGGATCGGTCTCCGAAAGTTCCTTCTTGAGCGACGCGATCTCCTCGTTCACGAGGTCCTCGACCATCACCGCGGGCAGCGGGAGGTCCGCCTGCTCGACTACCCGATCGAGCAGCGCGTCCTGGATGCCCTGTTTGCGCCGTCTCGCCTTCGCTGCGGAGAGACGCGCGTGGATGTCCTTCCTCAGCGCCTCCAGGCTGTCGAAACCCGCGTCCTTGGCGAGCTCGTCGTCGATCTCCGGGAGGACCAGCTCCCGCAGCCCGACGATCTCCAGGGGGACGTGCCGGGTCCGCCCCTCGGGGCGCTCGAGGTCGACCTTGACCGTGCTTCCGGCTGTGGCGCCGATGAGCTGCTTACCGATCGGGTCGTCCTCGCTGATCGACAGGTCGAACTCCTCCTTGCCCTCCTTGACGTGCACGATCTCCCCGGCCTCGACGGTCGAGCCGTCCTTGGGAACGAGGGTCGCGAACCGGCGGCGGATCTCCTCGAGGGTTCCGTCGACCTCCTCCTGTGTCGCCTCTTCCGGCGGCTCGACCGACAGCTCGATGCCGCGGTAGTCGGGCAGCGTGATCTCCGGGAGGACAGAAAACTGCGTCGTGAAGACGAACGGCCCCTCCTCTTCGAAGGAGATGACCTTCGGCTTGGGGCGGGTCACCGGCGCGAGCGACAGCGTGACGAGCGCCTCCTGCAGGTGCTCCTCCTCGAGCGCCTCCTGCGCCTCCTCGAGGAAGGTGTCGCGGCCGAACCGCAGGTCGAGGAAGTTGCGCGGGACGTGCCCCTTGCGGAACCCGGGGATCGCGACCTCGCGGCCGTAGCGGTTGTACACCGCGTCGATCCCCCGCTTCACCGCTGCGGAGTCCACCGTGACCTGCACCGTCACCTGCGTGGCCGACCGTTCCTTGATCTCATACCGTGCATCGTTGTTCGCCAACTCAAACCTCTCCATGGTTCCGTAGTGGCGCGATTATACGTGTGGTTGCCTTTTCCAGCAAGCCGGCAGCCGCAGGCCTAGTGCAACAGAAGGTACATCCAGTGGGTCCCGAGCAGCCCCTGCCAGATCCCGCGCGTCACGTCGAACAGCCCCTGCAGGCCGCCGAAGTAGAGCAGGGCGATGAGGAGGATGAACCCGAAGCGCTCGAGCGACAGCATGATCCGGCGCCCCTCCGGAGGGAGGAAGTAGGTCAGCACGCGCGAGCCGTCGAGCGGGGGGATCGGAACCATGTTGAACACCGCGAGGAAGACGTTGTAGATGACGAACATCCCGAGCAGGTAGAAGACCGCATACACGAGGTTCGCGGAAAAGCCGGTCCCGAAGAGGATGAGCTGATCGGGAACCCCCAGGAGCAGGACCCGCCCGACCCCGGCGGTCACCAGGGCGAGACCGACGTTGGTGAGCGGCCCGGCGATCGCCACGTAGAGCATCCCCTTGAACGGGTTGCGGAAGTACCCCGGGTTGATCGGCACCGGCTTCGCCCAGCCGAACAGGAACGGTGACCGCAGGACGACGAGGATCAACGGGACGAGGATCGTGCCGATCGGGTCGATGTGGGCGAGGGGGTTGAGCGTCAGTCGTCCGCTCGCCTTGGCCGTCGGGTCCCCGAGCTGCAACGCCACGCGTCCGTGCGCGATCTCGTGGAAGATGATCGCCGGGAAGACGGCGACGAGCGACAGGACGACGTCCAGGATGTGGGTGACGTTCATCAGGATCCCTTTGTTGTTCCTGCTGTGCGCGGAGCCACCTTGGCCCGAGACACGCTGCGACCGGTCCCTCCCCGGAGGCTCCGCCGCACTGTAGGTTTCTCAATCCTCCTTGCGTTCAAGGTCCACGGTGAGTGTATCCTCTTGACTGAGGATCACCAACCCCGCGGGCGCGCCACGGGGCTTGCGCACGTGCTTGACGAGGGTGTAGGAGACTTCGACGAACCGCTCGTTTCTCGCCTTGGAGTGCGCCGCTGCCAGGCGGGCCGCCGCGCGGATCACTTCCGCTGGGAAGCCCTCCCGCCTGCGCCGCCGGACGATGACGTGCGAGCCCGGGACGTTCCTCGCGTGGAGCCACAGGTCGTCCGGCCCGGCGGCCCGCAGGAGCGCGTCGTTCTGGGTCGCGCTCTTGCCGACCTGGATCAGGTACCCCTGGGCTGTGACCTGGCGCGGCGCGGTCTGCTGTGGCGCCTGCCGACGGCGCCCCGCGGAGGGCAGAAGGGAGAGGATCTCCTCGGGCACGCCGTTTCCCTCTTCGAGGTCCGCGAGCGCGACGCGTAGCGCCCGCAGCTCCGCCCGCACCCGGGCGAGCCGCCGGCCCACGACTGGCCGGCCGCGGCGCAGCCGCTTCGCCCGCTCGTAGAGCGCCTGCGCGTTCTCCACGGGACCCCGGCGCGGGTCGAGCCGGATGACGACCTCCTCCTCGGTCTGCGGATCGGTGAGGCGTGCCGCGCGCATCCGTCGCGACAGGTCACTCTGGTAGACCAACAGGAGGTCGGCCTGCCGGCGGAGGGTCTCCTCCTGGCGGGCGTCCTCGAGCCACGTCTCGAGCTTGCGCACCGTCCCCTCGCGCTTGGCGATCGCCCGCTCGATCCCCGCACGCAGCGGCCGCTGCGCCTGTTCCGTCTCCGCCGCCTCTTGCGTCTCCTGCCACTGCGCGTCGAGCGCCGCGGCGAAGCTCGCGTACGGCTCGCCCGGCGGAAGGAGCGGGAAGAAGCTCGCAAAGCGGTCCTCGTGGTCGAACTCCGCCTGCGGTGTACCCACCCGGTCGAGGACGAACGACAGCGCCGCAAGGAGACCCTCCGCCGTGCTGGTGCGGGAAAGAAGCGCCCGCGCGGTCTGCTTTCCGATCCCGTCGAGCTGCGACACCAGGGCGCGCGCCGGGTCGTCCGCGGCGAGGATCCCGTCGAGCTGCTCCGCGGTCACCGAGCGGGGATCGATCTTCCCCTGCGAGGCGAGCGGGGTGTAGGGGTGCCCCGGCATCGCCCGCCGATCCGGGCGCAGCGCTGCGGTGACCTTCCCCTCATGGAGCACGATCAGGTTTCCCCGCGTCTGCAGAAGCTCGGCGACGAGGACTGTCTCGTCCTGCGTCCCGTCGCGGTGGTGACGGCGGAGGACGAGGGTCACCGCCCGCTCGAAGCCCGGCTGCTCGACCCTGACGACCCGCCTGCCTCGCAGGTGTTTTCTCAGGAGCATCGTGAACGGGGACGGCTCCTTGGGATAGGCGAAGTCGAGCCCCGTCAGGTGGATCGCGGCCCGGCGTGGCGAGAGCAGGAGGAGCCGATTTTCCCCGGCGAAAACCTGCAGGACGAACGTGTCGAAAAACGGCTGGTAGACAGTACGCACGACGCCGCCGATTAAGGCCTCCCGAAGCTCGGTGAGTGCTGCGGCGATCGCCAGTCCGTCCATCATTCCCCCAGTTGATCGGATGCCAAGGGCTCATTATAATCTTCGCGTTCCTGCCGGCGTAGCTCAGTGGTAGAGCAACGGTTTCGTAAACCGTGGGTCGGAGGTTCAACCCCTCTCGCCGGCTCTCGCCTTTTCTTCCCGCTTTCTCCTCCCGAGCGCTCCCTGGTGCCGGATGTCCGCCCGGGGAGGGGTGAATCGGCTTCGTCGTTCGGCGGTCCCCGGCTACGCTCGCCCTGCAATGGCCGCTACGATCAAGGATGTCGCGAAGACCCTCGGCATGACCTCGCGTGGCGTTCGGTTCCGCGTGAACGTCCTCGACGACCTCATCCGCCCCCACCTGCGGTCCAGCGCGGGCGGGCAGACCGTCCTCACCGGGCAGGCGATCGCGATCCTCCGGCAGCTCGAGGAGCTGCGCCTCGCCGACGCGCTCTCCGTCACGCAGGCCGCCTCCGCCCTGCGGGTGCGTGCCTCCCAGGTCATCGCGACGTCTCAGCCGGGGGAGAAGACCTCGGGTCCCTCCCGCCGGATGAGCGGCTGGGCGGCCGGGTAGCTCCCGGCTCTCGGCCTCCAGGTGTCTGAAAAGGGGACAGGCTACTTTTTCGCAGCTGTCTTGGATATCGAATCAAGGTGCCGCCGTATAGTGGAGGTCGGCTTCCTAACTGGCCGAAAAAGTAGCCTGTCCCCTTTTCTTGCCTTGGACACGTACGCTATACCCACCTCTTTTCTCAGCTGGAATTGTGCACGCTCACTCCTGCGGAGCCTCCGGGGTTCGGCAGAACGGGAGCGATACATCGGCGGCCCGCCCCACCCCGGGGATCGTGAGCGCTTCCTCCATCCGGGCGCCGGAGAAGATGACGAGGACCTCCCCATTCTCCTTTCCGAGCACACGGAGGGATTCGATGTTGATCCCCTTGGTCGCGATCTTCTGGGTGAACTCGGCGAGCGCCCCCGGGCGGTCGGGGAGCCGCGCGCTGAGGCTGTCGGTGATCTTCGTCATCCCCGTCCCGCACACCGGGCACGTGACCTTATCGTAGGCCGAGATTCTCACCTCACTGCACATTGGGCAGATGAATTTCTTCATCGCGATCACCTCATCCCATCCTGACGCAGAACGATCGTTCATGGCAAATCACTATCCTGATCATCGTGGTTGACATCGTTCCACCCCAGTGTGACATTGATTTCAAGTCCGGGTATGATTCCTGTAAGAAAGGAGGTAGCAATGACTCTGTCTAGGCCGAACGCCAGTGGAGCGACGGGAACGCGAAGGAGGTTGACCGACTACGTACCGATGAGCGGTCTGTGTGTAGCCTGTGAGGAGGGTTGCCCCGGGCTGTGTGAGGTGGGGATGTCCGCCTACCGTGGCCCCGAGATGCTCTACCCGCAGCCATTCGGGAAGGTGACCGCAGCGGCGCAGAAGGATTACCCCTACGACTTCTCGTTCCTAAACATCATGGGGACAGCGATGGGAGCGCTTGGGGTGGAGGCTGACTCTGACGCCGCCTTGTTCCCCAATGTCGATCTGGAGACGCGCCTTGGAAGTGACAGGTCGATCAAGCTCCGTTACCCGTGGTTGATCGCTGGGCTGGGCTCGACCAACGTAGCCAAGCACAACTGGGATTTCCTAGCGATCGGGGCGGCGATCAGTGGTGTTCCCCTCACCATCGGGGAGAACGTGTGCGGGATGGATCCCGATGCCGTGATCGAGGGCGAAAAGGTGATCCGCTCCCCCGACCTGGAACACCGTGTCAAAGTGTACCGGGAGTGGCAGGAGGCCGGGTACGGGGAGTTCATCGTCCAGGCGAACGTGGAGGATACAGGCCTCGGTGTGCAGGAGTACGCGATCGAGAAGCTCGGGGTGAGAGCGGTTGAGCTGAAGTGGGGACAAGGGGCGAAGGACATTGGGGGTGAGGTGAAGCTCTCCTCGATCGAACGGGCGCGCCAGTTGAAGAGCCGTGGCTACGTCGTCCTCCCCGATCCTTTCGACAAGACCGTTGCTCGCGCGTATGAGGCGGGGGCGATCCACGAGTTCGAGCGGCACTCCCGGCTGGGGATGGTGGAGAAGGAATCGTTCCTCTCCCGGGTGAAAGCCCTTCGCGACGCCGGAGCGAAGTACGTCACCCTTAAGACCGGAGCCTATCGCCCGGCCGACCTCGCTCGCGCGGTCAAGTATGCCTCGGAGGCGAAGATCGACCTGCTTACCGTTGACGGGGCCGGAGGCGGGACCGGGATGAGCCCATGGCGGATGATGAACGAGTGGGGGATCCCCACCCTGGAGCTGGAGGTCCTTCTCCGGGAATACCTGGATCGGCTCGCCCAGAGAGGCGCGTACATTCCGCCGGTGGCGATCGCCGGTGGGTTCTCCCTCGAGGATCACATCTTCAAGGGGATCGCGCTTGGCGCGCCCTATGTGAAAGCGGTCGCCCAGGCCCGCGCCCCCCTCACTGCGTGCATGGTGGGGGAAACCGTCGATGGGATCATCGAGAAGGGACAGGGAAAGATCGTTTCTACCTACGGGAAGACGGTGGAGGAGGTGTTCATCCTCGCTGAAGAGCTGCGGGCCAGGTTTGGGGATGCTTATGAGAGGATCCCCGCGGGAGCGATCGGGCTCTACAGCTATTACGCGAGATTGGCCCAGGGACTCCGTCAACTCATGGCCGGGGCGCGCAAGTTCGCCCTTCAGTACCTCGATCGGGACGACCTCGCTGCTCTCACCAAGGAGGCCGCCGACTTGACCGGGGTCCGGTACGTGATGGACGTCGATCGTGAGGAAGTAGAGAGGATACTCACCGAGTGAAAGAAGGACCGTGGGGGGGGGGCGGCGCGCCCCCCCGCGCGCGGAGGGAAAGAAAAAAGAAGGGTT
>CAZBWD010000013.1:0-18053 GCA_964495585.1 uncultured Thermotogae bacterium | reverse complement strand
GCCCGACAAGCGTTGGAGGTGCAGCAGAGCCAGAATGCTTAGTCTAGCCTATTTGGCGGACATGACACTAGCGTGCATCATGATCTGCCTGAGAAGGCTTTTGAAATGACTTCTACGAACAGAAGGCTCGCCAAGTAGATCCGTCGCGACTGCCAAAGCGTGCTCAACGTGATGCGTTGCTGTGCGAGCGGACCGAGCTGCTCGTACACGATCCGCACGGAGCAGGAGACCGGGAAGAGTTGCGCGGCATCGGTGCTGATGCCGGCCAACTGCCAGGTCACGGCACTCTCCGTGCATCCAGAGAGCCGCTCCATGATCGTGCACCAGGGCGTGTCTCTCGGGAGCGTGATCAGCGAGAAGCGGTGCCGAAACAAGCTGGCTGTCAAGGTCGACATGGAGAACTTGATCGAGAACAACCTGCAGCCCGATTGGCCGCTGGGACACTTCCGCACCGTGACCTTCGGTGATTGGCGATCGCCGTTGAAGGATCTGGCGGCACTCAGCGGACTGGCCTTCTTCGACGAAGACAAGGCATACGGTTGGCACCCACGACGGCAAGGGGCGGACCGAGCGGTCGACCTCTTGTGGCGGGACGATCGGCGAAGCGCTGGCGGGGCTGCCGGACGGGGAGGAGAAGAGAGGTCAAGATGAGCATCTCAGCGTATGCGGGTGCGCCGGCGCCCGTGCGGCATGCGGTCCATCGCTTGAGCGCGTACACCAGGATCGATGTCGGAGTGGAAGGCGACGAAGCGCGACAGATTCAGGTGCGGCTGAACGAGGAGCGCGATCGGCGAGTCGGTCCGCAGGGATACGCGATCTCGACGCACGAGGCAGGGATCGTCGTGAGAGGGAATGATCCGCAAGGCGTGGCAAACGGCGTGTACACGCTCCTGCGAACCCTCATGATCGAGAACTGGCGAGACCCGTTCGAGCGGACCTGGGACATCGTCGATGACCCGCGCTTCCGGATCCGCGGGATGTATGTCGCGCCGTACCGCTTCGGAGGATCGTACGGCTTCGCCGCGCTCAGTCCCGATCGATGGTCGATCAACGAGTGGATCGAGTACATCGACCTCATGCGGCTGTGCAACCTGACCACGCTGACGCTTGTTCCAGCTGGGCGCCTCTTCCACCCGGCCTACGACCAGACGATTCGAGAGCGGTGGCGGTACGACGTGTGGCACGAGGTGATGGACTACTGCCATCGCGTGGGAATGAAGTTCAATTGGCTGACCTGTCCGAACTTCGTTCCCCAACAGGCCTTCTGGGACAACCCATCGCTCCGCGCCGAAGGGCAGGAGGCCGGTGGATACTACGGCTGCGGCCTGATCTGGGACAAGGCCAAGGACCTGATTCTCGAGGCGAACCGCTACACATTCGAGTTCTTCAGCGATCTCGACGGGCTCGAGATGATCTACAGCGAGGCCGGACTCTCGTTCGACGAGGCGACGGCCGCGGATCCCGCTGCCTACTTCGCCGATGCAACCCGGGCGTACCGGGATCTCTTGCGCGAGGCCGGAAACGACGCGGAGTATATCTTCTGGAATTGGGTGTTCGATCTGTGGGCGCGGGTGGTCCTCCCGGAGTCGCTTCTCGCGCGTCACCCCAAGTTCCGCACCATGCTGGATGATCTCCTGCCCCTTCTGCCGAAGGATATCGGCTGGACGGACGCCTCGATGCTGAGCGTGGCGCAGATGTTCGGTCCGGAGATCCGTGCGAGAGGAAACCCCGCGCTGCGCGAGGGCGTGCTGCTCGGGAAGAAGTGGGGATTCGATCCGGTTATCAACTGCTTCTGGTACATGAATCCCGAGTACGCGCTCAACATGCTCCCCCATCCGTATCTGACGCGGACCGTGCAAGAGGCGGTGTACTCGGCCGAGGAACTCGATCCGGACGGCGTTCAGGGCTATCGCCTCGCCCCTCCGTGCCGCTTCCTTGGGGACTACAGCTTCTTCCGACTCGCGTCCGATCCGTCCCTGTCGAGGCAAGCGCTCGTCGGCGAGATGGCGGGGCTTCTGTCCACGACTTCCGAGACGCGGTCGTCGGTCGGGCGAGCGATCGACCTGCTCGAGGAGTTCTGGCTGACCCACGACATCGATCATCTCAAGAAGGCGGAAGCCCTCTTCGCAAGTGCCGCTTCGTCCGAGGGCTCCTCGCATCTGGAGCGCGTCAGCGGCGGAACGACGTTTCTTCACTACATCGTTCAGATGGCCCAGCCGGGGATCGCTGAGAAGCGGCGCAAGGCGCTGCGGCTTGAACTGTATCAGCGGCTGAAGACCATGGACATCTTCCAGGGGATCACATCCGACATCGTGTGGCAGCCCGAATCTTTCGCGTTCTTCACGTGGCAGGCGGACCTAATGGTTCGACAGTACGACTGGTACAGGACGAGCCGGCCCGATGCGGTCGATCGACGGATCTACCCGGAGGCCACCGCCGAGTTCGCCGCACTGAAGTGGACCGATGAGAAACGGTCTCCGGCCGCAAGACGAGAGTGGCGACCGGGGGAAATGCCCGGGCCGCTCACCTACGATTGAGCCAAGAAGCCGGGCGAGAGGGCCGTTGATGCACCAAGGAGGAGATGAGATGATCGTAAAGAGGCGTTTCGGACGAACCGGGCATGTGAGCACACGCGTGATCTTCGGCGCAGCCGCGCTCTACGACGCCGACGCATCCGATGCGGACCGCGTCCTCGACCTGTTGCTGGAGCATGGAATCAACCATATCGACACGGCGGCAGACTACGGCAAGTCGGAGGAGCTGCTCGGGAGATGGATCGGTCGTCACCGGGAAGCCTTCTTCCTCGCCACGAAGGTCGGGGCACGAGACTACCAGGGAGCACGAGACAGCATCAGGCGGTCGCTCGATCGCATGCGCATCGACCAGGTCGATCTCCTCCAGCTCCACTGCCTGATCCTGCCGCAGGAGTGGGAGCAGGCGATGGGTCCCGACGGGGCTCTCAGAGCGGCGGTCGAAGCACGGGAAGCCGGGCTGACGCGGTTCATCGGCGTGACCGCTCACGAGACCGTTGCGCCGCAAATGCTCCAGAAGAGCCTCGAGCGGTTCGACTTCGATTCGGCTTTGCTCCCGTACAACTACCCGATGATGCAAAATCCCGAATACGCCGCTGGTTTCGAGAGAGTGACCGCGCTGTGCGCGCAGCGGGACCTTCCGGTGCAGACGATCAAGGCGGTCGCCCGCCGACGTCGTCGGGACGATTCGAAAGCCTACAGCACGTGGTACGAGCCGCTGATGGAGCAGAGCGACATCGATACGGCGGTCCACTGGGTGCTCGGACGACAGGACGTATTCCTGAACAGCGCGGGAGACGTCGGGATCCTCCCAAAGCTGCTCGATGCCGCACAGCGTTTCGATCCGTCGGCACCTCGCGCGGACGGCGAGGAGATGGACGCGTGGGTGTCACGGGCGGGACTCGAACCGCTGTTTCCGATCCCGCAGGACGACTCGTGATCGAGCGGCTCGCTGCAGCCATCGCGCTTGTCGGTCTGCTCGGCGTGGTGGGGCTGGGAGGGCAAGTGATGCAGGAAATCAACGCGGATGGGTTCGGCAATCCCAACAACATCGGCATCGTGTACATGGAGACGCACGATGGCCGGCTGTATGCCGGGACCTGGAATCCGACCGATGGGTGCCTCGTGGTCGCATCGGACGACGGGACCTCATGGTCGCCGGTCAGCGCGCCGGGATTCGGCGACAAGGCGAATCAGGCCGTTGTGCGAATGCGTTCGTTCGGCAGGTACCTCTACGTCGGGACGTGGAACAACCGCACCGGAGGGCAACTGTGGCGATCGAGCGCGCCCCGTGGGCAATCGGATTGGGTAGAGGTCAACGGCGACGGATTCGGGAACCCCGCAAATCTCACGTTGTGCTCCATCTGCCCGTTTCGCGGCTGGCTCTACGTCGGGTTGTTCAACCCCAGCCAAGGCGAGGAAGTATGGCGGAGCCCGGACGACTCGCCAGGGTCGTTCGTCAAGTCGTTCGATGGCGGGCTCGGCGTCCGTGGAGCGACCGACGCCAGCATCCTTTGCGAATGGAAGGGTTGGCTCTACCTCGGAAGCGAATCGGCTCAGCCTCCCTACCCCGGATGTACCGTTTGGCGGACGGACGGGCCGGACGAGTCGGGTGCCGAGCGCTGGGTTCAGGTTGCGCCTCCGGGATTCGGAGACCCTAGATCGTTCAATGCTTTCCGCATCGTTGTGTTCGGTGGAAGGCTGTATGTCGGGACCTGGGGGTTCGGCGCTTCGTCCTTCACCACCAACTTGGGTGCGAAGGGGACGACCATCTGGAGGACGAAGGCGCAAGGCCCAGCGCCCTTCACGGACTGGGAACAGGTCAACGCTGACGGCTTCGGCGATGTCCGTCACGACAGCACGCTGGCGATGCAGGTCGTCGGAGACACCCTCTACGTGGGAGGATTCGGATATCACGGATTCCTCTACGCGACAACGGACGGAACGACATGGAAGGAGATCCGGGCGCCCGGCTTCCTGGAAACGGCTGAGTTTGGCGTGCATGCCCTGGCTGAGTTCAACGGCGATCTGTACGTCGGGGTACAGAACTGGACCAAGCCGTCGGAGCTGTGGGTGCTCAGAGCCGCCGGGAAGGTCGAGTGATCGAGCGGTCTCGACTGCAGGTACACGGAGGAGGAAGATCATGAACGACAGTCTTCGGATGGAGCCAGTCGCCCGCTTCGACCTCGAGGCAGCGGACCACGAGGTGGGATCTGAATCGGTCTGGCCTGCTCTCGAGAGGGCTGGCTTCTTGAGGACGGAGGCGGTGCGGCTCCGCGTGGAAGCGCTTCTTCCGCTCGGCGAGGCGCTCATCAGCCCGCGGGCCACGGGGCGCATGTATCCCGCCGAGACGCTTTCCGCCACGGATGTGGAGCGCTTGCCGGCGCCGATCCGTGAGGCGGAGTTCCTCTGCTTTGGCCTGTGCACCGCCGGTCGAGCGATTGACGAGCAAGCGCGGGCCTTGCGAACCGAGGGAGAGCTGATCGATTCGATGATCCTGGATGCCATCGCGCTGACAGGGCTTTCGCAGATCAGCGATCGGCTGGGACGCGCGATCTTCGGCTGGGCTGAGGATGCCGGGATGTCCGCGAGCCGGGCATTCTCACCGGGCGCCGGATCGAGCGGCTGGGAGTTGGAGAACCAGCGATTCGTCTTCGCCCACCTGCCCGAGAATCCGCTGGAGGTGGAGCTGACGTCCCACTACCTCATGCGGCCGTCGAAGAGCGTTTCTTTCGTGATTGGAATCGGGAAGCGCGTCAAACAGGCCGCTTACGCGTTCTCCTGCCGGGGCTGCGATCGCGTCGATTGCTCCTATCGGCACGTCCCCGGGAGCGAAATGGTTAATCGAAGCGAGGCATGAACAAGACCTCTGCGGGACACCGCGGAGGCCGCTTGAGGCCCTCCGTGGTGCAAAAGGAGGATCGAAGAGCAGTGGAAGCACAGGTCGGAAGACGGACAGCGACTCTGTCACGCACGCGGCTGAGCTACGTCGAGATGGGTGATTCGGGGCCCGCCGTGGTCCTGCTTCACGGTCTGACCGATAGCCTCGACGCCTACTTGCCGGTCGCAGCCGGTCTCTGCTCTCAGGCGCGGGTCTTTGCTCTTGATCTGCGCGGACACGGCGGCTCATCATCTCGCGGAGGGCACGGTCGATGATCTGTTGCCCAAGGTCCGAAACCCGCTCGTAAGCGAGGAACTCCAACGCACGATCGCCTGGAATCTGCACCGAATGGATCCAATCACGGTGGACGCTGCGGTGACGGGAGCCCTTTTCGATGGATTCGATCCGGACACGGCCCTGCCGCGGATCGCCTGTCCGGTGCACGCCGTGGTCGCTCGCGGGGATCCCCTCGTGACGGCGGTCCGCGACGAGGATCTGGAACGCATGGTGTCTCTCGTGTCCGATTTCAGCTTCGTTCTCTGGGAGGACACGATCCACGGGATTCACTACCAGCGGCCCGACGAGACGACGGGCGAGATCGCGTCTTTCCTAGAGCGGGTTCAGAAGCGGAGGGCGAATCGGTCTTCGGATGAAGGGGGATCCGGGAATGGATGAGCGACATGCGGCGATCTACCGGCGGCTCGCCGATCACCTCGACACCCTGCCGGATGGGTACCCGCCGACCGAGACGGGCGTGGAGCTTCGCGTCCTGCAAAGGCTGTTCACGCCGGCCGAAGCGACCTTGGCTGTTCACCTCACCCTGAAGCGGGAGACCGCGGCGGCGATCGCGGAGCGTGCCGAGCTTCCCATCGAGGAGACGGCCCGGCGGCTGTCGCAGATGGCGCAGAAGGGGCTCGTCTTCTCGGTCGAGCCAAACGATGGGGACGTCCTGTATCAGGCCGTGCCGTTCGTGGTCGGGATCTTCGAATTCCAGGTGGATCGCCTCTCCTCGGAGTTCCTCGCGGATCTCGCGGAATACGCTGCGACGCGCGGAGAATGGCCGCAAGTGAAGACCATTCCGCAGCTGCGAACGATCCCGGTCGGTGTCAGCATCGAGTCGCAAACGGAGGTCCTTCCCTACGAACGTGTCGAGGAACTCGTCGCGGCGCACGACCGGTTCGCCGTTGCGCCGTGCCTGTGCCGGAAGATCGCTAGGATGACGGGCGGCGGCTGCGAGGCCCCACTCGAAACCTGCATGATCTTTGGAGAGTGGGCGGAGTACTACATCAACACGGGACGGGGACGCGAGATCTGCCGCGAAGAGGTTATGGAGATCCTGAAACAGGCGAACGAATCCAACCTGGTTCTGCAGCCCAGCAACTCGAAGAAAGCAGCTGTCATCTGCTGTTGCTGCGGCGTGCTGACGACGCTCAAGGCGCTCCCCAACCCCGCTGACGAGGTCGCCAGTTCGTACGGTGCACGATATGACAGGGACACATGCATCGGTTGCCACAGGTGTCTATCGCGGTGCCAGATGGATGCTCTCACGCAAGACGGGGATCGGATCACGCTGGCCGAAAACCGATGCATCGGCTGCGGATTGTGCGTCGCCACGTGCCCGTCGGGAGCGCTGAAGCTTGTTCACCGCAAGCGCGCTAAGGATTCGCCGCCACCTGACGATATGGACGCAATGTGGGACATTATGCGCAAGGCCCTGTTGACGCACGGAGAGCCGCGGGACGAGAGCCGAGGCTGAAGCGGTGAAACAGAGGGATAATCGGCCTTGGCTCCGGGCACGAAGGCAAGCGAGCGTATCCATTCGCAAGAAGGTGTGAAGCCGCGGAACCGAGTGCAGCGATCGAATCGCCCGCGGAGCGCGAACCTCGCGGCGAAGAGATCTAGGTGCCGAACGAGAGGGGGACTGAACGCGAGCATGAACGCTCGCGGACGATCGGGGAAGAGCGGTCGTGCGAGCGACACTCGGCTGGATTTGTCCCGTGCGCGACCAGCCATATCCTATGACCATGATCGGGGAGGGCAAGACAATGGCAGCAAATCGAGAGCTTCCGGTGGTCTGGATCCAGGCCGCCACGTGTAGTGGGTGTTCCGTGTCCGTGCTGAACTCGGCTGCACCGAAGATCACGGATCTCCTCCTGAGTGAGGTGATCCCCGGGCGCCACATCAACCTCCTGTTCCAGGCCACGGTGATGGCCGGAGCCGGAGAGCCAGTCATCCAAGTCCTTGATGCGGCGACGAACGGCAGGTCCGGTCCCTTCGTACTCGTGGTGGAGGGATCGATTCCCACGAAGGACGGCGGCGTGTACGGCACACTCGGCGAGGAGCCGATGGCCGATCGCGTGGTCGCGCTCGCCAAGAGCGCCATGGCGATCATCGGCCTCGGGACCTGCGCCTCGTTCGGTGGCATCTTCGCCGCCCGCCCGAACCCGGGAGGCTGCGTCAGCGTGGGAGCCCTCCTCAAGGAGGAGGGGATCAACACGCCGCTCATCAACGTTCCCGGATGCCCGCCGCATCCGGACTGGTTCATCGGAACCGTTGCGACCGTCCTCGCCGGAGGACTGTCCGCCGTGAAGGTCGACGCGCTCGGACGGCCGACCCGCTTCTTCGGTCGGCTGATCCACGAGAACTGTCCGCGCCGCGCCTACTTCGACGAGGGCAAGTTCGCCGCCCGCCTGAGCGACGAGGGGTGCCTGTACGAGCTGGGCTGCAAGGGGACAATTACCCATGCCGATTGCCCTCTGCGGCGGTGGAACAACGGAGTCAACTGGGTGATCGGCAGCGGTGCCCCGTGCAACGGTTGTGTCGAGCCGGAGTTCCCGGACCTGATCTCGCCATTCTACGAGCGGCTCCCGGAAGAGGCCCTGCTCGTGCCGAGGAAGGAGTCCTGACCATGCGAACGATCGTCATCGATCCCGTCACGCGGATCGAAGGACACTTGAAGATCGAAGCGACCGTCGATGGTGGCGTTGTCAAGGAAGCGCGGAGCACCGGAACCCTGTTCCGCGGGCTCGAGCTGATCCTGCAGGGGCGCGACCCGCGCGATGCGCCACGGATCACGCAACGAATCTGCGGCGTCTGCCCAACGGCGCACGCGACAGCGTCAACGTTCGCTCTCGATCAGGCGTTCGGGATCGAGGATCGGATCCCCGCGAACGGCCGGATCATTCGCAACCTCATCCTCGGCTGCAACTTCATCCAGTCCCACGTGCTGCACTTCTATCACCTGGCGGCACTGGACTACGTCGACGTGACGACCGCCGCCAAGTACGCGGGGACAGACCCGGGACTCCTTGCCGCGAAGGCGTTTCTCACTCGGGGCGAGCTCGCGCCGTTCGTGCCACGCTACAAGGGGGACTACCGCCTCCCGATCGACGTCGCACAGCAATTGGCGTCCCACTACATACAGGCGTTCGATGCGCGCCGGAAGGCCCATGAGCTGCTGGCGACGTTCGGCGGGAAGATGCCGCACAACGTGGGGATCGTGCCCGGCGGGGTCACGCAGGTCCCGGAGGTCGATTCGATCACCGCCTTCCTCTGGCGGTTGAACGAACTGCGCCACTTCATCGATCATGTCTACATCCCGGACGTGATAGAGGTTGCGCGCAGCTACGGCGACTACGCGGAGATCGGCGCCGGATCCGGAAACTTCATCGACTACGGGGGATTCCCCGTCGAGGGCGGGCGGTTCTTCAGCGCGGGAACGATCTCGATGGACCTCGTGCCGCAGGAGCTCGACGCGGCAAGGATCACGGAATCCGTTGAACACACGTGGCTTGCGAGCGACCGCGACCCGCTTCACCCCAGCGAAGGGGTGACGAGACCAGCTCCCGGCAAGGACGGCGCGTACTCGTGGATAAAGTCCCCACGCTACGGCGGAGAGGTGTACGAGGGCGGACCGCTTGCCCGCATGCTCCTCGGGTACGCCCGTGGGGTCAGCGCTATCAAGGCACCGGTGGAGCACGTATTGGGCACGCTCGGTGCTGGTCCGAACGCGCTGAACTCGGTCCTCGGGCGGCACACTGCGCGCGCCGTTGAGTGCAAGATCGTCGCCGACGCGATGGCCGAGTGGGTTCTCGATCTGGTGCCCGGAGGCGAGGTCTACATGCCGTACGAGATCCCGGATACCGGTGAAGGAGCTGGATTGGTCGCCGCGCCGCGCGGCGCGCTCGGTCACTGGGTCCGTCTCAAGGGCGGAGCGATCGATCACTACCAATGCGTCGTCCCAACGACGTGGAACGCCTCGCCGAAGGACGAACGGGGCAACCGCGGCCCGATGGAGCAAGCGATCATCGGAGCCTCGATCAAGGACGAGGAGAACCCGTTCGAGATCGTACGCATCGTTCGCTCGTTCGACCCGTGTCTTGCCTGCGCCGTCCACCTGGTGACGCCCCGCGGTCGGGCGCTGGGGCGGTTCGTCGTGAGCTAGGAGGCGCGATGAGAACGGCGATCGTCGGTATTGGGAACAGCCTGATGAAGGATGAGGGGGTCGGGATCCACGTCGTCCGTGTCCTGGCCGGCGAACCGCTTCCCGGCGATGCCGTGTTAATCGACGCCGGGACTTCCTCGGACGTCGCGTTCGACCTCGACGGCTTCGATCGTGTGATCGTCATCGATGCGGTCCGCGGAGGAGGCAAGCCGGGGACGGTCTACCGCTTCCCACAGGACATCGAGCTCGATCCCGGTGAACGTAGCCAGGCGGGCCATGATGTCGGGCTGTTGGAGACCCTTCACAGGGCGACGCCTCCGGGAGAGGGTCCCGATGTCCTGATCCTCGGCGTCGAACCGAAGGAGATCGATTGGGGGCTCGACCTCTCCCCCGCCGTCAGGGGAGCCGTTCCTCGAGTCATCGAGATCGTGCAACAGGAACTCAGGAGGGTGTAGATGCTCGTAACGGTACGAAAGCCGATTGAGGAGATCGTCGGGTTCCTTGAGGGGGAGGGCTCGGTCTTCCTGCTCGGCTGCAACGGGTGTGCGGCTGCCTCGGGTACGGGAGGGGACCCGGAGATACAGGAGTTGAGGGCGCAGCTCGAAGAACGGGGGATGGAGGTGGTCGGCACGAAGGTGATCGACTTCCTCTGTCAGAAGGCGTTGATCCGGACCGGTCTCCGCCCGTTCGCAGGAGCCCTCAAGCACGCCGACTCCGTCGTCGTTTCGACATGCGGGATCGGCATTCAGGCATCGGCCACGGTGATCGACAAGGCGGTGCATCCGGCGTGCGACACGATTTCCCTCGGCGGTGTTCGCGGCGAGTGGCAAGGAGAGGAACGCTGCGTCGAGTGCGGCCAGTGCTTCCTGGAATTCACCGCCGGAATCTGCCCGCTGACCGCGTGCGCAAAGCAACTGGTCAACGGGCCATGCGGCGGCGCGAAGGACGGACGTTGCGAGGTCGAGCCGGAGGTCCGGCGGTGTGCATGGGACGTCATCTATGAGCGGCTCAAACGGCAGGGAAGGCTCGACCTTCTCCGCCGCAGCCCGCTGCAGATCAAGGACCACGCGCGGATGCGGCCGCCGAGCGCGATCCGCGGGACCCGCACGTGGGCGATCGACATGAAGGCAACGGAGGAGACGGTCAGATGAAACTCTCCCACCTGTTCACCGAACGGCGATTCGTCATCACCTCCGAGGTCGCTCCTCCCAAGGGGACCGACACTGCGGAGATGATCGAGAACGCGGAACTCCTGAAGCCGTGCGTCGACGCGATCAACATCACCGATCAGCAGTCGTCGGTCATGCGCCTTGGCTCGCTCGCCGCGTCGCAGATGCTCAAGGCGCGCGGGATCGAGCCCGTCTTCCAGCTCACCTGCCGCGATCGAAACCGGATCGCACTGCAGTCCGACCTGTTGTCCGCGTGGGCGCTCGGCATCGAGAACGTCCTCTGCCTGACCGGCGACTACGTCACGCTGGGCGACTTCCCGGACGCCAAGGCGGTCTTCGACCTGGACTCGGTGTCACTGCTCGAGGCGGCGAAGGGGCTCAACAAACGGCACGACATGGCCGGCAGCGAGCTTTCCGGGAGCCCGGACTTCTGCCTCGGAGCCGTCGTCACGCCGGGCGCCGATCCGATTAAGCTGCAGTTGATCAAGATGGAGAAGAAGATCGCGGCCGGGGCGCAGTTCTTCCAGACACAGGCCGTCTTCGACGCGGAGGAATTCGCCCGGTTCATGAAGGAGGCCGGCTCGTTCGGCGTGCCGGTGATGGCCGGGATTATTCTGCTGAAGTCGCCGGGGATGGCACGGTTCATGAACAAGAACGTCGCCGGCGTCCACGTCCCCGGTACGCTGATCGACGAGATCGCGAAGGTGGACGACCGACCGGCAGCGAGCGTTAGGATCGCTGCACGACTGATCCGCGAGGTCAAGGACCTCTGTCAGGGCGTTCACATCATGCCGCTCGGCTGGGAGAAGCGCGTCCCCGAGGTCCTGGAGGGCGCCGGGCTCTAGCAGCGGCGGTTGCTGCGGTGTCCCTGGGAGGCAAGGGAGTCCGTCGACGCGTGGAGGCCCGGGGCTCCGGGTGCTGGAGCTCCTCTTCGCCATTGTCGCGCGAATCGGGACGGTGGAACTGGCGGCGGCCAACGTCATCGGCTCGATCCACACGCTTGCTGTCATGCTGGCCGTGGAGCTCGGCATTGCGGCTTCCGCGCCCCTCGGCCAGAACCTCGGCGCGGCCCAAGCGGCGGAGCGGATGACGTGGGAGGCGGTCAAGCTCGCTACCTTCCCGATGGTGGCCGTGCTCTCCCGGGCGATCCTCCTCATCCATACGTCGGACCCGGACGTCATCGCCGTCGGACGGTGGCCGCTCGTCTTCCTCGGACGCGTGCAGGCCCTTCCGGGAACCGCTCTCGTTCTCAGCCAAGCGCTGCAGAGAGCCGGCAACACGCGATTCGTGATGTTCACCAACCTGGTGGTCTGTCTCACCTTGCATCTTCCTGTTGTCTACCTGCTCAGCCTGCGGACACCGCTTCGGCTACTCGAGGCGTGGACGGGCAAGCTCGCCTGCTGGGGCGCTCGGACGTTGACCATGGTCGGGAAGTTCCGCCGTGGGACATGAAAGCAGGTCGCCGTCTTGGCCTGCCGCGACGTCCGCGTCGGCCAACGCGGATCACGCTGACCGACCGCGAACGCGGCTCCAGCTGCCCGGCGAAGCCGAAGCCCCGACCTGCGCCAGCCGTCTCAGCGTACCCGTGCCTGGGCCGAGCGCACCGTGTTCGCGAGGAGCATCGTAATCGTCATCGGGCCGACGCCGCCGGGAACCGGGGTCAGATAACCCGCGACCTCCTTGACGGCCTCGAAGTCGACGTCTCCCACCAGGCCCTCCTCGAGCCGATTGACGCCGACGTCGATCACGACCGCCCCGGGTTTGATCATGTCCCTGGTAATGAGCCGCGGCACGCCGACCGCCGCCACGAGAATGTCGGCATCCCTGGTGGCTGCGGCGAGGTCCCGGGTTCGCGAATGACACACCGTCACGGTGGCCTGGCGTGCCAGGAGGAGCATGGCAACGGGCTTGCCGACGATGACACTCCGGCCGACGACGACAGCCCTCTTCCCCTCGATCTCCACCCCGGTCGAGTCGATGAGCCGGATGACCCCGGCGGGCGTACAGGGGATGAACCGGGGCAGATCCTCCCAACGCTTCGCAGAGAGGAGCCGTCCGAGATTCAGCGGGTGGAACCCATCGACGTCCTTCTCCGGGGTGACCCGCTGCAACACGGCCGAGGCGTCGAGGTGCCCGGGAAGAGGGAGCTGCACGAGTATCCCGTGGATCGCCGGATCGGCGTTGAGCTCGTCGATTTGAGCGAGCAGGTCCGCCTGGCTGACGTCAGCCGAGGGGCGAACGCCCTTCGAAAGGATGCCGAGCTTGTCGCACGCCTTCTCCTTCATGCGAACGTAGACCCGACTCGCCGGGTCCTCTCCCACAAGGACGGTCGCCAAGCCGGGAGTGACGCCTTTCTTCGCCAGTGCCTCGATCTCCTGCTTCAGTGCTTCCCGGGTCTCCTCCGCGATCTTCTTTCCGTCTATGATGACTGATATCGGCATGGTTCCTCCTCCTTCGCCGAACACGGTGTCTCAGCCGAGCACGCAGCCGGTGCACGGCGCCAGGCTTCGCCTGGTGAAACGATAGGGTAAAGCCTACGAGCTATCCAGGTCTCTCCTCGGAAGCGTTGGAAGCACGTAGAGAATCTCCGGGTGAGGATGACTCCCGATCACGACATCCACCCCGAACACCCGGCGCAGGTGCGGACGGGCGAGCACCTCGGTCGGCGTGCCGGTCACGGCGATCCGGCCTTCGTGCAGCAGTGCCATGCGGGCGGTTGCCTGTGCCGCCAACGTGAGATCGTGAATGGCAACCAGGACGGTCGTGCCCTCGTCCGCTCTCTCTCGCACGATGGACATGAACCGCACCTGATGCCGGAGATCCAAATGGGTCGTCGGTTCGTCGAGCAACAGGGCCTTCGGTTCCTGAGCCAGTGCGGTCGCCAGATACACGCGCTGCCGCTCCCCCCCCGAGATGGCACGGATCGACCGGTCGGCGAGCGCGCCGACATCCGTCAGCGCCATCGCCCGCTCGATGGCCCGGCGATCCTCATCGGACTCGCGCGCAAACCGGCCGCGGTGTGCAATCCGTCCCATCGACACGATCTCACGGACGGTGAAATCGAATCCGATTTGGCGATCCTGCTCCACCATCGCCAGGCGCCGTGCGATTTGGCGGCTCGAGAGCGTGGCGACCGGGGCATCACCGAGCAGCACCGTTCCCTCGCACGGATGAAGCACCCCCGAAATGACCTTGAGAAGAGTGCTCTTGCCCGAACCGTTCGGGCCGATCAGCGCGAAGAGCTCTCCGGGGCGAACCGTCAGCTCGACGCCGTCGAGAACAAGGCCGGATCTGTCGTAGGCGAATGACACGCGGTCGACCGTAATGTTCATTACAGTTCTGCCCCTCTCGTCCTCAGGAGGTACAGGAAGAACGGGGCTCCCAGGAACGCGGTGATGACGCCCACCGGCAGCTCGGCGGGTGCTACGACGGTGCGGGCGGCAACGTCGGACCAGACGAGGAAGCACCCCCCGACGACCGCCGAGACAGGGACCAAAACGCGGTGATCCGGCCCGACGATCAGGCGGATCACGTGGGGGACGATCAGACCAACGAAGCCGATCGTCCCGGCGAACGCGACCGCGGCGGACGTCAACAGCGTCGTCGTCGCCAACAACGAGCGCGAGAGGACCTCCGGGTTCACCCCCAAGTGAAACGCGCCCTCCTCACCAGTCGCCAGGGCGTTGAGATCGCGGGAGAAGAACACCACGGCTGCGATGCCCAAAGCAGCAATGGGGGCCAGGATCGCACTGGAAAGCCACGTTGCGCGGCCCAAGCCTCCCATGATCCAGAACAACACGTCCGAAAGACGTTCGCCTCTCGAGCTGAGGAAGATCAGGAAACTCGTCACGGCAGAGAAGAGCGCGCCGACCGCGACGCCGGCAAGGATCAACGTGAAGATCGATGTCCGTCGATCACGCCCTCGAGCGAGCCCATACACGATGGAGACGGCAAGCGCTCCGCCGAAGAAGGCACCCAGCGGAAGGAGGCAAGCCGACCGCGCGCCGAACAGGATGGCCAAGGTCGCCCCGGTCGAGGCTCCGCTCGCGATTCCGAGGACGTAGGGGCTGGCGAGCGGATTGCGAAACAGCCCCTGCATCGCAGCTCCGGAGGCGGCCAACGCAGCGCCCACGAGAAAACCGAGGAGGACCCGCGGCAATCGGATCTGGGTCACGATCAGGCGGTCCGTCGCGTTCACCGCTTGCCCGTGCACACCGAGGAACATGGAAAGCACGTCGGAGATCGGGATGGCGACGGCCCCGATGGCAACGCCAGCAAGAAGCGTGCCCACCATGAGGGCGAGAAGGACCCACGGGCCCCATCGCCTGAGCGTGCGGGACATCCTAGGGCTTGAGGCCATGGAGCGTCTCGATCATTGTGCGCAGCGCCTCGGCGACCTGCGTCGAAGTGACCTCGCTCGCGCGGATTCCCACGACCTGACCGTTACGAACCGCAGCGACCCCCTGAAGAAGCGGATTCCCCGTGATGTTCGCGATCTGCGACGGATCGGTGAAGATCACGTCAGGGTTCCTCTTGACGACCTCCTCGAGGCTGACCGGCGGGAATCCCTTGATATCCGCGAACACGTCCGTCCCGCCGGCCCGCAGGATGAGCTCGTGCTCGATCGTTCCTGTTCCGGCGGCATACGGTGCGGCATCGGGGGTGGACGCATAGAGAAACGCCGCGGTGACCTTCGGCATCCCGAGGACGCTCGCTTCCATCGACAGAATGGATTCGGCGATTTGTCCGGCCAAGAGAGAGCTCTCGATCTCCTTTCCTACGGCCGCGCCCACAGTGCGGATCGTGGCGAAGATGTCAGATACGCTTGTAAGCATGGATGTCGTGAGAACCGTCACCCCGGCGGCTTCGAGCGCTGGGCGTACCCCTTCCCAATCCGTCGCGCCAAGGACGAGGTCCGGCTTGAGGGCGATGATCAATTCCACACTGGGCGCGTAGGCCGTGCCGACAGTGGGAAGGCCGTCTGTCGCGGCCGGATTGTCGGGAGACGCCGCAACGGCAATCAGTCGATCGGCGACCCCGAGATCGACCAGGATCTCCGCATAGAGTGCACCGACCGCGACGATCCGCTGCGGCTCGGCCGCGATCGTGATCGCTCGGCCGCGATCGTCGGTGACCGTTACGGGAAACGAGGCCTGTGCCGCGAAACCCACCCAGGCGAAGAGCAGCGCCGCTACAACACCAGCCACTGGTCCCATCCATCTCACGGGAACCTCCTCCCTGTGCTGGGATGTAACATCCCACATAAGCTGACACCCATCATAAGCGATGACGGACCCGCACGCAATCTGGCAAGCAAGATCTAGGTATCCCCGGCCATCTTCCCGACGACGCGCCAAAGGCCGAGGCCAGCGCAACGCCGGTCCGGCCCAAAGGCAATGATCAGACGGTCCTCCACGCAACTCACGGGGAATGCCGCCTTGAGGACGGCTGCGTCCTCTTGGTTGTGAACGGCCACCGGCTCGTCATTCTCCGCGAAGCACCACCCCTCCGGGCGGAGTCGGAGCAGCAGCAGCCCGGTCGCGCCCTCACGAATCGCGAGATCACGCTGCCTCCAAGCGGGGGACTTCTCCTCCGTTGTCACGAGCGCCGCTACCGCGACCTCATCGAGTCGAAGCGAGGTCAGATCAGGCTCGGAGACTGCCTTCACCCGGTCAAACAACCAGCGAAAGCGCGCCCGACCGGCCTTCGTCAACTCCGCCCCCGATCGCCGCAGACTCAGCAGTCCCAGATCCCGCAACCGCTCCAGCTCCAGTCGAACCGTCATCTCCGACAGCCCTGTGCGAACCGCGAGGCGGCGTCGCCCGAGCGTCGCTCGGTCGATCCAGAAGATCAACTGGCAAGCAGCGGGCGATTCCTCCACGCTGAAACGACCTCCTTGACCTGGATATCCGCCCGATCATACCCGATTCGACAGGACCGTCGGACCACCCAGAACGGCGGCAGCCCACGCTCGATCACATCTGCCGGTGCGAGGCAGACCTGCACGATTGCCTCGCACCGGCGGCGCCGAGAGGGCGGTCACGGCCTGACACGCTGCGACCTTTACGCTACGATCTGTGCATGAACCGTTTCGAGCGAGCCTTGAGTTCGGGTCGCATCTTGATCGCCGACGGAGGGATGGGAACGCTCCTCCAGGAGCGGGCCCGTGCGGAGGGGCTCGCGCCGTCGGTCGTTGCGGAGAGCACCCTGCTCGAATCGCCGCAGACAATCCGCTCGATCCACTCCGACTACGTCGAAGCCGGCGCGGAGGTGATCCTCACCTGCACATTCGGAGCGTCCCGCGTCCGTCTCGCGAAGCTCGGGCTCGACTCACATCTGGAATGGATCCATCGAACAGCAGCCGCTATCGCACGAGAGGCTGCTGGCCCGGATCTCGTCGTGGTCGGCGACCTGGGACCGCTCGGGGAGTTCTTCGCTCCGATGGGGAGACTGACCTACGAGGAGGCGTGGCAGTCATACGCGGAGCGGGCGGAGGCGTTGGTGCAGAGCGGCTGCGTCGACGCGATCCTCATTGAAACCCAGTACGATCTCCGGGAGGTCGAGGCTGCAGTCGATGCGGTTCACTCCCTGTGTGCGCTCCCGGTGATCGCGTCGATGTCGTTCGACAGCCACGGGCACACGATGATGGGTGTCTCACCCGAGCAGATGGCGTCTGCCCTCACAGCGCGGGGAGTCGACGTGATCGGTGCGAACTGCGGCCGCTCCGTGGAAGAGACTCTCGAAGCGATACAGCGCGTTCAAGCGGTGGCACCAACCGCACGGCTTTGGGCGAAGCCGAACGCCGGACTCCCGCGCACAACGGACGGTCGAACTGTCTACGATCTGACTCCCGAGGGATTCGCCCTGGCGGCACGCCGCTTTGTTGCGCACGGTGTTCGCGTCTTCGGCGGGTGCTGTGGAACCACCCCCGCCCATATCACCGCCGCAGCCGCCGCGATCCGCAACTAGAAGCCATTTCAAAAGCGTCCTGAGGCAAATCATGATGCACGCCAGCGTGAGGAATCCGG
>CAZBWD010000012.1:0-18059 GCA_964495585.1 uncultured Thermotogae bacterium | reverse complement strand
GGAGGACGGGGGCTGTGAAGCCCCCTCCTACCCGATTTAGGGAGGTGAGGAATGGCGGATCAAGACAGGAGCATCCTCGTCACCGGCGCCGTCGGCCAGATCGGTTTCCAGCTGACTCTGGCGCTGCGGCGAAGGCACGGAGACGGAAACGTTGTTGCGGTCGGGCACATCACGGAGCCGTCAGCGACGCTGCGCGACGGCAGGCCGTACACGACCTGCGACGTGCGCGACGCGCCGGCGCTGCGGCGGATCATCGATCGGTACCGCATCGACACGATCTACCACTTGGCCGCCGTTCCCCCGGCGGTCGCCGAGCGGAACCCACGGCTTGCATGGGACGTGAACGTCGACGGCCTGCGCAACGTGCTCGAGGTGGCGCGGGACCGTGGAGTCTCCCGAGTCTTCGTCCCGAGCTCGATCGCGGTGTTCGGTCCGGACGTGCCCAAGGCGGCAACCCCCCAGGATGCCCCGTGCCGTCCGAGGACGGTGTACGGGATGACGAAGCTCGTCGGTGAAACGCTGGCCCAGCAGTATGTCCGCGAGTACGACCTCGATGTCCGCGGGCTGCGGTACCCGCCGATCGTCTCGTGCGAGATGCCGCTCCGAGGCGGTGTGACCGACTACGCCGTGGAGATCTTCTACGCCGCCGAAGCGGCCGGTCACTATCAGTGCTTCGTGCGGGAGGATACCGTGGTGCCGGTGATGTACCTACCGGACTGCCTGCGCGCGGCGCTCGACCTCATGGAGGCAGAGAGTGGAAGCCTGAGCACATCGAGCTTCTACAACGTGGGTGGCGCAAGCTTCTCGGTCGGCGAGTTGGCAGCGGAGATCCGCGGCCACCTGCCGGGGTTCGCCTGTTCCTTCACACCGGACGGGCGGCAAGCGATCGCCGACGGCCTGCCGAGAGGAATCGACGACGCCCCGGCGCGCCGCGACTGGAACTGGAAGCCGCAGTATGGACTGCAGGAGATCGTCGCCGACATGTTGCAGTGCGTGAGTGGCGTGTCGCGTCCTGAACGGCAAGCGAGAGCGCGGAAATATACGCCTTTTTCGCGCGAGCTCCTCCCCAACCCTTGACAAAACGAGTAGGTAGATATATAAGAGTTGATTATCGAAGTTACAGAGGTTGGCTACTGACGGAATGTCCTACGTGAGTTTGGTAAAGGTTACCCTGGTTGTCTTCGGCCTGTCGCTCGCCATTACCGGCGAGGGACCTTAAGCCGCTGGGCAGGCTAACCTCAACCAAACCCTTGAAAGGGCCGCCCAACGGGCGGCCCTTAACTTTTTCCAGCGTGCGCGAGAGCGATCCCGGCAGCGCGAAAGAGAAGGAGAACCATGGAGCGAAGCGGGGCACAGATCGTCTGGGAGGCATTGAAGAGGGAGGGAGTCGAGGTGGTGTTCGGCATCCCCGGCGGGGCGATCATTCACACCTACCATCCGCGACCGGACTACGCAATCCGGCACGTGCTCGTCCGTCACGAGCAGGGCGCGGCACACGCGGCCGACGGCTACGCGCGCGCCTCCGGACAGGTTGGCGTCGCCATCGCCACCTCCGGACCCGGGGCGACGAACCTGATCACCGGGATCGCCACCGCGATGATGGACTCCTCACCGATCGTCTGCATCACCGGACAGGTGGCGACCTCGGTGCTCGGTTCGGACGCCTTCCAGGAAACCGACATCACCGGCATCACGCTCCCCATCACCAAGCACAACTACCTCGTAACGGATGTGAACGACCTCGCCGACGTCATTCACGAGGGATTCCACATCGCCCGCTCCCCACGCCCCGGTCCGGTGCTGATCGATTTGCCGAGCGACGTGCAGCGGGCGAAAACGGAGTCCCGCCCCCCAGCCGATCGAGCACCCAGGCGCACGAGGTCCTCCGCCACGTTCAGCGCGCAGTCCGTTCCTCCAGAGGTGGTGAAGCGGATCGGCGGCGCGCAGCGGCCGCTCATCCTCGCAGGACACGGGGTGCTGATGGCGGGGGCACAGGAGACGCTGCGGAGGTTCTCCGAGAAGGCACAGATCCCGGTGGCGTCCACCCTGCTGGGCAAGGGAGCGATCCCGTTCTCCCATCCTCTGTCGGTGGGACTGATGGGAATGCACGGCGGGTCCGCCGCGAACCGCGCCATTCAGCGGGCGGATCTCCTTCTCGCCGTCGGGATGCGTTTTTCCGACCGGGTCACGGGCACGCTCTCCACCTACGCTCCCCAAGCGTACAAGATTCACATCGATATCGATGCATCGGAACTGAACAAGGTCATCACCGTGGACGCCGCCATCCACGGCGATGCCAAGCAGTTGCTCGGGAACCTCCTGCAATCGGTGAAGCGAAGGTCCCACGCGGAGTGGCTGGAGGAGATCCGGCAGTGGAAGAAGGACGCGCGCGGCCACGATATCGTCCATCGCCCGGTGAACGGCACCCTGCCTCCGCCGCTGGTGATCGACGCCATCTGGGAAGCCACTCGTGGACAGGCGATCGTGGTCACCGACGTCGGGCAGAACCAGATGTGGGCCGCGCAGTATTACCACCCGGATGGGGCCCATCCATTCATCACACCGGGAGGACTGGGGACGATGGGTTTCGGCCTTCCCGCCGCGATCGGCGCTCAGGTCGCCCGGCCGGACGAGGAGGTCTGGGCGATCGTCGGGGACGGAGGGTTCCAGATGACGGTGCAGGAGCTCGGCACCGTGGCCCAGGAGCACCTACCGCTGCGGATCGCGTTGGTCAATAACGGCTACCTGGGGATGGTGCGCCAGTGGCAGGAGTGGTTCTACGACAAGCGCTACGAGGCGACCCGCCTCGCCAATCCGGACTTTCTCCGGCTGGCCGAGGCATACGGGATTCCGGGTTGGCGAGCGCGGAACCGCGAGGAGAGCAAGGACGCTATCGCCGCTGCGCGGGCGTGCCCCGGCCCCGCGCTCATCGAGTTCGTCACCGCCCAGACCGGCGAGGAAGGGAACGTGTACCCGATGGTCCCTCCCGGTGCCGCGTTGCATCAGATGATCCTCCGCGGGCAAGCCGGATCGAGAGAAGAACGATGAAACGGACGTTGATCGCGCTGGTTGACGATGAACCCGGCGTGCTGAACCGCGTGACCAGCCTGTTCCGCCGCCGGGCGTTCAACATCGAGAGCCTCACCGTCGGGCACACCGGACAGCCCGGGATCTCCCGGATGACGATCGTCGTCGACAGCAGCCGCACCGACAGCGAAAAGGTCGCCCAGCACCTGTGCAAGTTGATCAACGTCGTCAGGGTCGAGGACATCACCGAGCAGGCGAGCGTGTCGCACGACCTCGCCCTGATCAAGGTGCGGGCGGAAGGAGGAAAGACACGACCGGAGGTGATGCAGATCGTCGAGACATTCCGGGCCGACGTCGTCGATGTCGGCCTGGACACGCTGATCGTGGAAGTCACGGGCTCGGAGGAGAAGCTCGACGGTCTTGTCGAGGTGCTGCGGCCGTTCGGGATCCTGGAGATGGTGCGCACCGGCCGGGTGGCCATGGTGCGCGGAAGCAGAACGAACAAGGACAACGGAGGATGAAATGGCGAAGTTTGACTTCGGTGGAGTCGTGGAAGAGGTGGTCACCCGGGACGAGTTCCCGCTGTCCAAGGCGCGGGAGGTCCTGAGCCAGGAGACGGTCGCCGTGCTGGGATACGGCGTGCAGGGGCCGGCACAGGCGATGAACATGCGCGATAACGGGATCAACGTCATCGTCGGCGCGGACAGGTCCCGCAACCGGTCATGGAACAAGGCGTTGAAGGATGGCTGGCAGGAAGGCAAGACGCTTTTCCCCTACGTGGAGGCCGCGGAGCGGGGGACGATCGTTCAGTACCTGGTCTCCGACGCCGCGCAGAGGCTCCTCTGGCCGAGCGTCGCCCCCCGCCTCCACGCCGGGGATGCGATCTACTTCTCGCACGGTTTTTCCATCGTGTACCGGGGTCAAACGGGCGTCGTCCCACCGAGGTTCGTCGACGTGATCCTGGTCGCCCCGAAGGGCTCGGGGACGAGCGTGCGCGCCAACTTCCTCGCCGGGAGCGGAATCAACTCGAGCTACGCGGTCGAGCGGGATGCCACCGGCCGCGCCCGCGAGCGGACGCTCGCCCTCGGGTTCGCCATCGGCTCCGGCTATCTCTTCCCCACCACCTTCGCCAATGAGGTGCACAGCGACCTCACCGGGGAGCGGGGTGTCCTGATGGGGGCGCTCGCCGGGATCATGGAAGCCCAGTACAAGACGCTGCGCGAACACGGACACAGCCCGAGCGAGGCGTTCAACGAAACGGTGGAGGAGCTGACCCAGAGCCTGATCCGGCTGGTTGGGGAGAACGGGATGGACTGGATGTACGCCAACACCAGCACCACGGCGCAGCGCGGCGCCCTCGATTGGCGGCACCGGTTCCGCGAGGCGGTGATGCCGGTGTTCGGAGAGCTGTACCGGAGCGTCGTCTCCGGGACGGAGACGAGCATCGTACTCGAGGCGAACAGCGCCTCCGACTACAAGGAGCGGCTGGAGCAGGAGCTCCGCGAGATGCGTGAGTCCGAGATGTGGCGGGCGGGGGCCGCGGTGCGCTCCCTCCGCCCGGAGAACTGGAGCCGGACCTGAGCGAGGCGCACGGTGAATACATCCGATTCTAGTGACCGAGTCGCAATCTTCGACACGACCCTGCGCGACGGGGAGCAATCGCTGGGCGTCACGCTCAACGTCGAGGAGAAGCTCGAGATCGCCCGCGCCCTCGAGCGGATGGGGGTGGACGCGATCGAGGCCGGCTTCCCCGCCTCCTCCCTGGGGGACTTTCACGCCGTGGAGCGCATCGCGCGTGAAATCAAGGATTGCGCCGTCTGCGCCCTCACCCGGGCGGTGAAGGAGGACATCAGCGCCGCCGCCGAGGCGCTCGACGGGGCGGCGCACCCCCGCATCCAAACCGGGCTCGGCGTCTCCGATATCCATATCCGCGGCAAGCTGCGCACCACCCGGGAGGAGGCGCTCCGCCGCGGCGTTGCGGCGGTCGAGTACGCCAAGCGCTTCGTGGACGACGTGCAGTACTACGCCGAGGACGCCGGAAGGGCGGATCCGGAGTACCTGTATCGGGCGCTCACTGCGGTGATCGATGCGGGCGCCACCGTGGTCAACATCCCGGACACCACCGGCTACACCCTGCCCGAGGAGTTCGGGGCGCTCATCCGCGGGGTCGCGGAGAACGTTCGAAACATCGAACGCGCCACTCTGTCCGTCCACTGCCACAACGACCTCGGGATGGCGACGGCGAACACCCTGGCCGGCGTGCGCAACGGCGCGCGACAGGCGGAGGTGACGGTGAACGGGATCGGGGAACGGGCCGGGAACACGGCCCTCGAAGAGGTGGTGATGACGATCGCCACCCGGCGCGACCTGTTCCCCCTCAAAACCGGGGTAGACACGCGGCGGATCTACGCGGTGAGCGGCTTGGTCAGCCAGTTGACCGGCCTGCCCGTACCCGCGAACAAGGCGATCGTGGGGGCCAACGCGTTCTCCCACTCCTCGGGGATCCACCAGGATGGGGTGCTCAAGGAGCGCACGACCTACGAGATCATCGACCCCCGCGCGGTGGGGATTCCCGCGTCGACGATCGTCCTCTCCGCCCGCTCCGGACGGCACGGCCTGCGCCACCGCCTCGGCGAACTGGGCCACGCCCTCAGCGAAGAGGAGTTCGAGAAGGTCTACCAGCGCTTTCTGAGCGTGGCGGACAAGAAGAAGCGCGTCGACACGCGGGACCTCGAGGAAATCGTCTCCGACGAGGTGCACATGTTCTTTGCCGAGACCTATCAGCTGGAGCACGTGCAGGTCTCCTGCGGGAATCACAGCATCCCCACGGCCACGGTCAGCCTGCGCGGGCCGGACGGCCGCAGCCATTGCGACGCCGCCCACGGAACGGGCCCGGTCGACGCGATCTACCGCGCGATCAACCGGGTGATCGACGAACCGAACGAGCTGATCGAGTTCTCCGTCCAGGCGGTCACCGAGGGGATCGATGCCGTGGGACGGGTGACGGTCCGGATTCAGACCGAGCCGAAACCGGGGGAGGATCAACAGGTGTTCAGCGGTCACGGTGCGGACACAGACATCGTGACGGCAAGCGCCAAGGCATACCTGTTCGCCCTCAACCGGCTCATCGCCACTCGCGGCGAGGCAGCGCAGCGCGCCCAGGTGCGAAAGAGTTGATCAAGAACAGAAAGGAGGTCGTCATGGACGATCGAAAGCGTAAGAAAAGCACCACCCAAGAGGGATCACCCGATCCGATGTTCGAGGTCATTCCCCAGGAGGACACGGCCGAGACTTCGGCCGGGGACGATGAAGAAAGACGGGAGGGGTGGGCGCTCAACTGGGATGCGACCGCCCTCGCCGAGCTGCCTCACCCGCGGCTCCCGATCTCACGCTGAACGAGGGCCAGACGGATGGGACACACACTCGCCGAGAAGATCCTTGCCTCGCACGCGGCCGGTGACACGTCCTCCCTTCATCCCGGGGACCTGATCGAAGCCGGCGTCGATCTCGTGCTGGCCAACGACGTCACGGCCCCGATCGCGATCCGCGAGTTCTCCAAGCTCGGAGTGGAACGGGTCTTCGATCCGGAAAAGGTCGTGCTGGTCGCCGATCACTTCACCCCCAACAAGGACATCCGCTCCGCGGAGCAGTGCTCGGTGATGCGCCGGTTCGCCCACGCTCAGGACATCTCCCATCACTACAGCGTGGGAAGGATGGGAATCGAGCACGTCCTCCTCCCTGAAGAGGGGCTGGTCGTCCCGGGAGATCTGGTTGTCGGCGCCGATTCCCACACCTGCACCTACGGGGCGCTGGGGGCGTTCGCCACCGGGATGGGAAGCACGGACATCGCGGTGGCGATGGCCACAGGATACACCTGGCTCCGGGTGCCGGAGAGCCTGCGCATCGTCTATTTGGGCCGGATGCGCCCGTGGGTGACGGGCAAGGACCTCATCCTCCACACCATCGGCAAGATCGGGGTGAACGGCGCCCGCTATCAAGCGATCGAGTTCGCCGGACCAGCGCTGGACGATCTATCGATGGCCGGCCGGTTCACCATGGCGAACATGGCCGTCGAGGCCGGGGCAAAGGCCGGCCTGTTCGGAGTCGATGGCACAACGCGCGCCTACGTCGCCCAGCGGACAGACCGGACCTATCCCCTCTACCAGGCCGACCCCGACGCGGTGTACGCACGGATCCTCGAGGTCGATGTCGGCGGGATCGAGCCCCAGGTGGCCTTCCCGCATCTCCCGGAAAACGCCCGTCCCGCGCGGGAGGCCGGCGAGGTAAGGCTCGATCAGGTGGTGATTGGTTCGTGCACCAACGGGCGTCTCGAAGACCTTCGCCTCGCAGCGGAGGTGTTTCGGGGAAGGACGGTCCACCCCGACGTGCGCTGCATCATCCTCCCCGGATCGCAAGAGGTGTACCTGCGCGCCCTGCGCGCCGGGTTCATCGAGACATTCATCGCCGCGGGGGCGGCCGTGAGCACCCCCACCTGCGGGCCCTGCCTCGGCGGGCACATGGGAGTCCTCGCCGCGGGCGAGAGAGCGGTGAGCACCACCAACCGCAACTTCCGCGGGCGAATGGGCGACCCGGAAAGCGAGGTCTACCTCGCAGGAGTGCCCGTGGCTGCGGCGTCGGCGATCGCCGGGCGGATCGCCACCCCTCAGGAGGTGATGTGATGAGCGCCGGAGGGAGCGTGTGGAAGTACGGGAATAACGTCGATACCGATGTCATCATCCCGGCCCGTTACTTGAACAGCTCCGACCCGGCCGAACTCGCGCGCCACTGCATGGAAGGCATCGATACGGAGTTCGCCCCCGGAGTGCGGCGGGGGGACATCCTCGTCGCCGGCGAGAACTTCGGCTGCGGTTCATCGCGCGAGCATGCGCCGCTGGCGATCAAGCAAGCGGGGGTGGGATGCGTCATCGCCAAGAGCTTCGCCCGCATCTTCTATCGCAATGCCCTGAACATCGGGCTTGCGATCCTAGAGTGTCCTGCGGCAGCCGAGCAGGCCGAGCCGGGGGACCGTTTGGAGTTCGACCTCGCAACCGGGAGGATCACCCACCTGACTACGGGCAAGAGCTATCAGGCTGTTTCCTATCCTCCATTCATGCAGGAGCTGTTGGCTGCGGGCGGACTGATCGAGTACACGAGGAGGCGCATCGCCCTGGGAAAGCCGCCCGGCTGCCTCCGCTGGTGAACGCACACGAAATCAAGAAAAGGGAGCCTTACGACCATGACCGAGAGGAAGATCTGGTTTGACGGAACATTGGTCCCGTGGGAACGGGCCACGGTGCATGTGACCGCGCACGCCCTCCACTACGGTTCGAGCGTATTCGAAGGGATCCGCGCCTACGCGACCCCGAACGGCACGGCGGTGTTCTGCCTGGACGCCCACCTCGAGAGGCTGTGGAACTCGTGCAAGGTCTACCGGATGAAGCCTCCCTACCCGCGCGCGGTGATCCGCAGCGCGACCCTCGAGACCGTACGGGTCAATGGAGAGGACGCCTGCTACATCCGGCCGATCATGCTTCGGGGTGGGGACACCTTCAACCTGGACGGTAGGTCGTGCCCGACACATGTCGCGATCATCACCGCGAAGATGGGGGAGTACCTCGGGCCAGAGGCGCTGGAGAAGGGGGTGGACGCCGGGGTGAGCTCCTGGCAGCGGATGGCGCCGAACACGTACCCGGCAGCGGCGAAGATTTCCGGCCAGTACATCAATTCCCAGTTCATCAGCATGGAGGCACGCGACCACGGGTACAGCGAGGGGATCGCCCTCGATGTCAACGGAAGGGTGAGCGAGGGGAGCGGGGAGAACCTCTTCGTCGTCCGCGGCGGCCGCCTGTACACGCCTCCCCTGTCGAGTTCGATCCTCGATGGAATCACCCGCCGGTGCGTCATCACCCTCGCCAGGGAGATGGGCATCGAGGCGCGCGAGGAAGTGATCCCCCGCGAGTCGCTCTACCTGGCTGACGAGCTCTTCTTCTCCGGTACGGCGGTTGAGATCACCCCCATCCGCTCCGTCGACGGGATCGTCATCGGCGAAGGGAAACGGGGGCCGATCACCACGAAACTGTTGGAAGCGTTCTTCGGGATCGTGCACGGGCATGCTCCCGATCGTCACGGCTGGCTCACCCCGGTCCCCTAGGAGACTACCGTGAAGATCACGATCTACGATACCACCCTGCGCGACGGCGCCCAGCAAGAGGGGATATCGTTCTCGGTGGAGGACAAACTGAAGATCGCCCGCCTCTTGGACCGGCTGGGGGTGGACTACATCGAGGGGGGTTGGCCGGGATCGAACCCCAAGGGCGCGGAGTTCTTTCTCCGGGCGAGAGAGCTCAATCTCGAACACGCAACGCTCTCCGCCTTCGGGAGCACCCGCCGCGCCGGGATGGAGGTGGAGGACGATCCCGGTCTCGCCGCTCTTCTCTCCGCAGAGACTCCCGCGGTGGCCCTGTTCGGCAAGAGTTCCCGTGTCCACGTAGAACGCGTCCTCAACACCGCCTTGGAAGAGAACCTGCGCATGATCGAAGACAGCGTGCGCTACATGAAAGAGAACGGTCGATACGTGATCTACGACGCCGAGCACTTCTTCGACGGCTACAAAGACGATCCCGACTTCGCCATCGCCACCCTCGCCGCCGCCGCTTCCGCCGGCGCGGACGTCCTGGTCCTCTGCGACACCAACGGCGGCTCCCTTCCCGGCGCGGTCGCGGCTGCCACGGCCGAGATCGCAGCGAAGTTCTCCGGGCCCCTTGGGATCCACGCCCACAACGACAGCGAGATGGCAGTTGCCAACTCCCTCGCCGCTGTGCAGGCCGGAGCAAGCCATGTACAGGGGACGATGAACGGGCTCGGGGAACGGTGCGGGAACGCCAACCTCTGCTCGATCCTTCCCGCCCTGCGGCTGAAGATGGGTTTTCCCGAGATCCCTCCGGAGAAGCTGCGGCTTCTGACCGAAACGGCTCACGCGATCAGCGAGATCGCCAACCTTCGCCTCAACCCCAACCTCCCCTACGTGGGGAAGAGCGCCTTCGCGCACAAGGGAGGGATGCACGTCGACGCGCTGGTCAAGTACGAGCAAAGCTATCAGCACATCGACCCAAGCCTCGTGGGGAATTACAACCGCGTCCTCGTCTCCGAGCTCTCCGGCAAGGGGAATATCGCCTACACGGCAAGGAAGGCCGGGCTGGGCATCGCTGCTGGGAGTCCGCTCGCGCAGCGGGTCCTATCCCGGATCAAGGAGCTTGAGAGCCGCGGGTTCCAGTTCGACGGGGCGGAGGGGTCGGTCGAGCTCCTGCTCCGGCGGACCGCCCCCGATTATCGGGTACCGTTTGAGCTCCTTGACTTTCACGTTCTCGTAAGCAAGGGGGATGACGGGGGGATGTGCGCCGAGGCGGCGGTCAAGGTGCGGGTGGGGGATCGGGTGATGCACACCGCGGCGGATGGAAACGGGCCGGTGAACGCCCTCGACGCGGCGGTTCGCAAGGCACTGCTTCCGTTCTTTCCCGAGCTCGCTTCCGTCCATCTCACCGATTACAAGGTGCGAATCCTCGATGGCGCGGACGGGACCGCGGCGCAGACGCGGGTTCTGATCACTACTTCCAGCCCCGCGCGCAGCTGGAGCACGGTCGGCTGCTCGACGAACATCATCGAAGCAAGCTGGATCGCCCTTGCGGACGCCCTTGAGTGCGCGCTCGCGGTTGCGAAACGGGGACCAAACGACACATGAAGGAGAGCGTATGAACGCAGAGATCGCCACCCTGCCCGGAGACGGGTGTGGCCCGGAGGTGATCGCCGAAGGGGTGAAGGTCCTCCAGGCGATCGCGACCCGGTACAAGCATCGATTCACATTCACGGAGGGATTGATCGGAGGAAGCGCGATCGACGGGGTGGGGGAACCGTTCCCTCCTGCGACCCTGGCGCTGTGCCGGGGCGCGGACGCCGTCCTCCTGGGAGCGGTCGGCGGTCCGAAGTGGTCCGATCCGCGGGCAAGGATCCGTCCTGAGCAGGGGCTCCTCGCCCTGCGGAAGGAACTCAACCTCTACGCCAACCTGAGGCCGGTGAAGGTGCACCCCGAACTGGTCGATTCCTCGCCGCTTCGCGAATCGATCATCTCCGGCGTGGACCTCGTGGTCGTACGGGAGCTCACCGGAGGGATCTACTTCGGCCCCCGGGAAGAGGCGAGCGAGGAAACGCCGTGCGCCTACGACACCATGCTCTACAGTGAAGACGAAGTGCGCCGCATCGCCCACGCCGCCTTCGACCTCGCCCGGCAGCGAAGGAGGAAGGTGACCTCGGTGGATAAGGCGAACGTCCTCGCCTCCTCCCGCCTGTGGCGGCGGGTGGTGAGTCAGGTGGGGAAGGAGTATCCCGATGTCGCTCTGGAACACGCCCTCGTCGATTCGGCGGCAATGCATCTTCTGCGCGCACCGACGGACTTCGACGTGATCCTGACCGCAAACCTGTTCGGCGACATCCTCACCGATGAGGCGTCGATGCTCGCTGGATCCCTGGGGATGCTCCCCTCAGCGTCCCTGGGGGATGGGTCATTGGGCGTATACGAGCCGATTCACGGGAGCGCACCGGACATCGCGGGCGGAGGGGTCGTGAACCCGTTGGCCACCATCCTCAGCGTGGCGCTCCTCCTGCGCCACTCACTTGGGCTGGAGCAGGAGGCACGCGGCATTGAAAAGGCGGTCGAAGACGTGCTCACCGCTGGCTTCCGTACCACGGACATCTATCGAGAAGGGACCAAGCGCGTCGCCACAGCTCAAATGGGCGATCTCATCGCCGAAAGGATCGATCATGCGAAGTGACCTTGCGAAGAGAGGGTTGGAGAGGGCACCGCACCGCAGCCTGTTCTACGCCACCGGGCTGACCCCGGAGGAACTGGATCGACCCCTGATCGGGGTGGTGAACTCGTTCAACGAGATCGTCCCCGGCCACATTCACCTGAACCGGATCGCGGCGGCGGTGAAGGCCGGAGTACGGCTCGCTGGGGGAACGCCGCTTGAGTTCAACACTATCGGAGTGTGCGACGGGATCGCGATGGGGCATCTGGGGATGCACTACTCCTTGCCCAGCCGGGAGCTCGTCGCCGATTCCGTGGAGGTGGTGGTCGAGGCGCACCGGTTCGATGGCCTGGTGTTCATCCCCAATTGTGACAAGATCGTGCCCGGTATGCTGATGGCCGCCGCTCGCCTGAACATCCCGGCGATCTTCGTCAGCGGGGGGCCGATGATGGCCGGTCGGCACAACGGAGAGGACGTGGACGTAAAGACGATGTTCGAGGCGGTCGGGGAGGCGAAGGCGGGCCGACTGACCGACGAGGACCTGGAAGATCTGGCGCTCGCCGCCTGTCCGGGCTGCGGTTCCTGTGCCGGCCTGTTCACCGCCAACTCGATGAACTGCCTCACCGAAGCGCTGGGGATGACCCTGCCTGGAAACGGGACGATCCCCGCGGTGAGCGCAGCGCGCATCCGTTTAGCCAAAAGGACCGGGATGCAGGTCATGCAACTCGTGGGAAGTGACCTCCTCCCCCGGAATATTATGACTCAGGAGACGTTCGCCAACGCGATCGCCACCGACATGGCCCTGGGGGGATCGACGAACACCGTCCTTCACCTGCCCGCGATCGCCCACGCGGCAGGGATCGACCTTCCACTCGCCAAGTTCCAGGAGATCGGCTCCCGCACCCCGTATCTCGTCAAGCTCAGTCCAGCCGGTCCCCATCACCTCCAGGATCTGGATGAAGCAGGCGGGGTGCCCGCGGTGATGGCGGAACTGCTCTGCCACGGCCTCCTCTACGGGGATGCACCCACGGTGACCGGAGGAACGACAGCCGAGAACCTGCGCCACGCCCCGCCGCGGGGCGAGATCATCCTCTCGGTCGACGATCCGTACCGGCCGAACGGCGGGATCGCGATCCTGTGGGGGAACATCGCCCCTGAAGGCGCGGTGGTCAAGGCCGGAGCGGTGGACGAGAGGATGATGCACCACCGCGGACCGGCGCGCGTCTTCGACGGGGAGGAACCAGCAATGGCGGCGATCCTCGCCGGGAAGATCGTCCCCGGGGATGTGATCGTCATCCGTTACGAGGGGCCGCGGGGCGGGCCGGGGATGCGGGAGATGCTGATGCCGACCTCCGCCCTCTCCGGAATGGGTCTCGATGACAAGGTGGCGTTGGTCACCGATGGTCGTTTCTCCGGGGCAACGCGCGGAGCGGCAATCTGTCACATCTCACCCGAGGCGGCGGCCGGCGGGCCGATCGCCCTGATCGAGGAGGGAGACGACATCGAGTTGGACATTCCAAACCACAGGCTTACGCTTCACGTTCCACCCAAGGAACTCGAGAAGCGGAAGGGGCGCTGGCAACCGCCGGCTCCCAAGATAGGGACGGGGTACCTGGCCCGCTACATCACTCTGGTGAGCTCAGTGAGCAAGGGGGCCGTGCTTGAGGCGTCATAGCGACGATAGAGCCAACGGGAAAAGAGCAACACCGGTCTGTCGTCCCATCCCCATCGATATTTCTGTGAGATCGGCTCTCCCGTGCGCGCCTGTTTTAAAACCGGAAAACGACAGGAAGAGGCCTGCGGTTGAAAAGCTGTACCACTAGCCCGAGTTTACCGCGGTGAGGGGATGAGGGCGGTGATCTGTGTTCTGTCGAAGGGGCGAGCACGGTTTGAAGTTTGCTTTACGACGTGATTTCCGCCAGGGAGTTTCGCGGCAAGGGAGGAACAAGAGGGGTCCGCTGTGTATGACCTAACATTACGCCCCGAGCTGGTGCGCATATTTGTCCACTTCTTTCAGATTTTTCTAGCTGTCTCACCCGGTGCTTGACTTTCCGATGGCGGTGATATATGACCTAACACATGGCGAGCATCAGCAAGAAAACCATCCGTGGACGGACCTACTACTACGCGCGGGAGTGCAAACGGGTGAACGGCAAGCCAAAGATCGTGTGGCAGAAGTACCTCGGACGTCTCGAAGACATCGTCACCGCGGTGAGCGAGCGACGCGAAGGGGGCCTCGTCCCCCAGCCAGAGAAGGAAGGGATCGTCACCGACTTGGGAGCCGTCGCCGCGTTGTACGATCTGGCAAGCCGCTTGGACGTTGTCTCCCTCATCGACAAGCACGTCGGCAAGCGCGGATCCGGTCCTTCTGTGGGCACTTACCTCCTGGTCGCCGTCATCAACCGCTGTGTCGATCCGGGGAGCAAGGCCAAGGTGGGCGCGTGGTTCGACAGGACCGTGCTGCGGCGCCTGGTCGACATCGAGAGCCGCCAGCTCACCAGTCAGCGCTACTGGGACAACATGGACCGCGTTTCAGCGCAAGCGATCGCCGGGATTGAAGCCGACCTTGCCGCACGGATGGTCAGGGAGTTCAACCTCGACCTGCGGCACCTCCTGTTTGACGCGACCAACTTCTTCACCTTCATCGACACCTTCAACGAGAAGTCCACCCGGGCTCAGCGGGGCAAGAGCAAGCAAGGGCGCGCTTCCTTGCGCATCGTCGGCCTGGCGCTGCTCGTCACGGCGGACTTCCACGTGCCGTTGTTCCACCACACCTACCCGGGCAACCAACCCGATGCTCCCACCTTCGCCAGTGTGACAGACGCCCTCGTCGCCCGTTGCGAACGACTCGTCGCTGGCGCAGAACACATCACCGTCATCTTCGACAAGGGGAACAACTCCGCCGACAACCTCGCTGCCGTTGACGCCACGCCCTACCATTTCGTCGGGTCGCTGGTTCCGGCGCAGCACCTCGACCTCCTCGCCATACCCAGGGAGCGGTTTCGGTCGCTGACGCAAGACGGGCTGCCCGGAGTATCGGCCTACCGGACCGAGAAGACGGTCTTCGGCCGCAAACGCACCGTGGTGGTCACCTACAACGAAAACCTGTTTGTTGCTCAGTCAAAGACGATGTTGCGCGAGATCGGCAACCGCCAACGACACTTCCGCGACCTTGTCTCCCGCCTCGAGCGGTGGCGGAGCAGGGAGATCCGCGGGCGTGCCCCCACCCTCGCCGCCACGCGGAAGAAGGTCAGCGGCTGGCTGAGCGCCCGGCACATGAAGGAGCTGTTCGCTGTCGAGGTCAGCGAGCGGGATGGCCTCCCCGCCGTCACCTACGCGTTCAATCGCGCTGCCTGGGAGAAGCTGCAGGCTACATTGCTCGGCAAGACGATCCTGTTCACCGACAACGACGAATGGAGCACGACGGAGATCGTGCGCGCCTACCGCGCCGGTCACCACATCGAGGACGCCTTCCGCGAGATGAAGGATCCGCAGCACATCGCCCTGCGCCCCCAGTATCACTGGACGGACCAGAAGGTTCGCGTGCACGTCTTCACCTGCGTCCTTGCCCTGACGTTGGTCAGCCTGTTGCGCCGGGAGCTCCACTGCACGGGCATTGATCTGTCGATGAGGCGGATGCTCGAGCTGCTCGGCGATATCCGCGAACTCTCGCTGCTCTTCCCTCCGCCGGGGCGCGGCGGGAAACCGGTGCTTCGCACCTCGCTCACCGCCCTGTCACCCGCGCAGAGAGAACTCTACGAGGTCCTCCATCTCGAGCGATACGTCTCCCGTTAGGTCATACGAAATTCGCAGGACTTTCCCTGTCCAGATGAGAGGTTGCAAAATGAGGGCGGTAAAGTCGGGCTAGAGTTGCTAAGGGCGAGCGGGTATGAAGCTGCCTCTCGCATGCAGGGGATGTCCGTAACGGGCTCATCGGAACACCGGGCAGACCGGATGCAGCGCGTCTATCCTGGTGTTGCGCGTCTCCTGCGCACCGGCTCGCAGATGTCGACGATGTGCTTTTCCTGCGGATGTTCCGCGGGGTCGTTCAGGTAGGCCTCGTAGCACAGCCGATCGGACGGATAGTCCGGTTCGTAGCCGTTTGCCGGGATCCATTCCCCGACGAGCCGATCCCACGCCGCCCCGTACTCGGAGTGATCGATCTCGACGTGCGCCACTGCGAACAGGCCGCCGGGGACCTTCCTCGTCTTCACCTCGCCCTCGCCGCTCGTCCCCTCGGGGACGGTGATGCATGCATCGGAACGCAGCTCCGAGGCGTCGGTGCCCTGGGGGTCGTCGTGGTAGATCGCCAAGAGCTGAGTCTCGGGGAACCGGAGGAGCCCCTTCTTCCCCGCCCAAGCGAAGATCCGCTGGATCGCCTCGCCGATCTGCTGGTAGGGCCCGATGTGGCGGACGTACGCCACATTCCTCTCCGGCAACTGCTTCGCTTGTGCCCCGAACTTCATGCCGCACCTCCTGACGGTTGTTTGGACAGAGGACAGGGCAGACGGAAGCCGAAGACTTCTCAGATCCTGCGGGCGCTCAGGCCGGGAAGAGACCGGTCAGCCCGTCGAGCGCGCTCGCCGTCGTCTTTTCGCGGCGGGACTTCGCCCAATTGACGACCGCCGAACCGCAGACCGTCGCCCCCTTCGACTGGCACAGGTTGCCCATCTGCCGAATGGCGCGGTTGCCGCCCAGCCATGGGAACGGAAAAGCCTGGGTGACGAGGCAGGCGACCGACTTGCCGCCGAGCGAGCCGATCTCGTTCAGGTAGGCCTTGAGCACCGGGCAGAGCGAGAACGCCTCAACCGCCGCGCCGCACACCAGCGCCTCGTACGGCGTCACGTCCGGCTGGGTCTCGAGTTGGAAGACCCGATCGCCCCGCTTGCGCCCGCCGGCGACTGTCACCTGTTCGAGCGCCACCGCGTGCCCGGCTGCAGCGAGCCGCTCCTTGAGTTTCTCAGCAACGGACAGCGTGTGCCCGGTCTGTGAATAGACGATGATCCCGATCTTCATCCTGCACCTCCGCACCCAACCTCGGTCTCGCGTTCCCGCCGGCCGACCCGTGCCCGCGGGCGCCTCCTCGATCGGCCAACGCCGATCGCCCCAAAATCACTACGCGCCGTGCACGCTCTTGATGATATAGCCTCCCGACTTCTCGTCGCGCTCCAACTCGAGGATCCCGTTCGCCCCGGCCTCCTCGAGCAGCTGTCCGAACGAACGGAACCCATAGTAGGATTCGCTGAATCCCGGCTTGCGGCGCTTGAGCGTCTGTTTGATCATCGACCCCCAGATGTTCTCACCCTCGCCACGCTCCTCCACCAGCGCCTCGTAGGTCTCGACGACCAGCTCCCACGCCTCGTGCTTCTTGTCGTCCACCGCCGGTGCGGCTTTCGCTCCCTTCTTTGTCGAGGACTTCCGGGCCGGGGCCTTGCGCGGCTTCTGCGGCCGCTTGCGGCGCACCAGGTCGTCGTAGAACAGAAACTCGTCGCAGTTGGCGATCAAGAGATCCGATGTGGAATTCTTCACTCCAACCCCGACCACCTTCTTGTTGTTCTCGCGCAGTTTGCTCACAAGCGGAGAGAAGTCCGAATCGCCGCTGATGACGACAAACGTGTCCACGTGCTCCTTGGTGTAGCACAGGTCGAGGGCGTCGACGACCATGCGGATGTCGGCCGAGTTCTTCCCGGACTGGCGCACATGCGGGATCTCGATCAGCTCGAACGATGCTTCGTGCATCGGCCCTTTGAAGTCCTTGTAGCGCGCCCAATCGCAGTAGGCCTTCTTGACGACGATGTTTCCCTTGAGCAGGAGCCGTTCGAGCACCTTGCCGATATCGAACTCCGGGTACTCCGCCTCGCGCACGCCGAGCGCGACGTTCTCGAAGTCGCAGAACACGGCCATGTTGACGGTCTCCACCTGCTGTGTCATCGGATCTGAACGCCTCCCCACGCAGCACCCCCTCTCCCCCATTCTGGAGTATCACAGTACCGAAGGGCGGCCGATGGGGCAAGCGCGCTTCGGCAGGCCGGCACACGGAAGGCGGGGATGCAACCGAGAAATGTGGAAGCGATCTCGATAGCGCGGTGACGGGAGGAATCCGTCGGGTGAACACGGATGGCAGGGCCGCTGGATGAATCCCCAGACCGATGCAGATGGCGCTGAGCCGCGGCCTCACGGCCGAGGATTTCACGCGCCAGGCACTCCGGGTCTATGAATCACCTCGATGGG
>CAZBWD010000011.1:0-18419 GCA_964495585.1 uncultured Thermotogae bacterium | reverse complement strand
GCTTCTACCCGGCCTACCGGATGCTCGATCACCCACCGACCCCCATCGCGTCGCTGCACGAGGGGCAGCGGATCGGCCGCGAGGTCGGCCTGCGCTACGTTTACATGGGGAACGTCCCCGGGGACGGGGAGGACACCCTGTGCCCGACCTGCGGCGAGCTCGTGGTGCGCCGCCGCGGGTTCCTGGTGTGGGAGAACAGGCTGCAGGAGGGACGGTGTCCGGCGTGTGGCACGCCGCTCGACGGGGTCTGGTTTCTCTAGCCCGTGATCCGCACCCGCCGCGACCCGTCGTCCAAGAGGTCGATCCGCACGAGCAGGTCGCTCGACTCCACGATCCCCTCGACCCGGGTCGGCCACTCGATCACGGTCACCCCGTCCTCCGGCGGGAGGAACCGGTCGAGTCCCGCCTCCGCGAGCTCCGCCAGCGAGGAGATCCGGTAGGCGTCCAGGTGATGGAGGGCAAGGCGCCCTGCGTACTCGCGGGCGAGGAGGTAGCTCGGTGAGACGACGACATCGCAGACGAGCAGCCCCTTGGCGATCCCCTTGACGAGCGTCGTCTTCCCCGAGCCGAGCTCCCCGACCAGGCTGACAAGCATCCCATCGGAGAGCGCATCGGCCAGGCCGACCCCGATCTCCTCCATCTCCTCCGCGCTGCGGGCGATGATCGTGCGATCCATCTCTAGGCACGCAGCGTCACGCCAAGGTCCGCCAGCCGCCTTTCCACACGGGCGATCGCGGCATCGACCTCCTCGTCGGTCAACGTCCGATCCTCCGCCCGCAGGGTGACCTCGTAGGTGAGGCTCTTGTGGCCCTCGGCGACCTGCTCGCCCTGGTAGAGGTCGTAGAGGAAGGCTCGCTCGACCGTCGCCTCCGCGGTGATCGCCGCGCGGACCTGCGCCTCCGGGAGCTCGGCCGGGACCAGGAGGGAGAGATCGCGCACGCTCGAGGGGAAGCGCGGAAGCGCAACGAAGTGCTTCAGCTCGCCTCCTTGCTCGCACAATGCGCTCAAGTCAAGCTCGAAGAGGATCGCGCGGGTCGGCGTCGGCAGTGCCTGATCGAGCGTTGGGGCGAGCTCCCCGAGAAAGCCGATCGGCTCCTTCCCGCGGAGGATCCGCGCCGCGTGGCCAGGGTGCAAAAACACCGGCAGATCCGCGGCCACGAACCGGGCATCCAAGAGGCCAAGGCCGCAAAGCAGGTCGTCGAGGATCCCCTTGGCGCGCGGGAGATCGACCTCCTGCTTCCCCTGCAACGGGATCCCGGTGCGACCGAAGAGCGCACCGGCCAGGGACTCCCGCTCGCCCCGCGCGCGGGAGAAGATCCGACCCAGCTCGAACAGCATCCCGCCGTCGACCCGGCGGCTGAGGTTCGTCTCCACGCCGGCGAGGATCCCCGGCAGGAGGCTCCCCCGCAGGGCCGCCTGACCCGCGACCATCGGGTTGCGCACGGTCACGAGATCCCTGTCGGGAAGCGACAGGGCGCGGCGCCAGCCCGCACGGTCGAACCCGTCCCCGACGATCTCGTTCAGGCCGAGCCCGGTCAGGATCTCCCGCACGCGGTCCTTGTAGACCTCGCGCGGATCCTTCCTGCCAACCCGCAGGACGGCCCGCGGCGCGGCGGACGGGAACCGGTCGTAGCCGTAGACCCGCCCGGTCTCCTCGATCAGGTCGGCCTCGCGTGTGAGGTCGGAGCGGAAGCTGGGGATCGTTGCCAGCAGGTCTTGGCCGTCCTGTGCGGCCTCGATCCCCAGGCGGGCGAGGATCCCGCGGATCTCGTCGGTGGGAAGATCGATCCCGAGGAGCGCCCGCGCGCGCTGCGGGCGCAGCCGCAGCGTCTCCCGTGCCGGGGCATCGGGCGCGCTGTCCAGGATCCCGGAATGAACCCGGCAACCGGTGATCTCCTGCAAGAGATGGGTGGTGCGACGCGCAGCGGCCACCACCCCCTGCGGATCGACCCGGTGCTCGAACCGGTCGGACGCCTCGCTGCGCAGCCCCAGGCTGCGCGACGAGCGGCGGACCGCGGCCGGGTCGAACGCCGCCGACTCGAGCAGGACCCGGGTCGTCGACGGACCGATCTCGCTGCGTTCCCCGCCCATCACCCCGGCGACGGCGAGGCCGCCGTCAAGATCGGTGATCAGAAGGACGTCCTCGGACAGGACGCGGTCGACTCCGTCCAGGGTGCGGAACGGCTCCCCGGCGCGGGCACGGCGGACGGTGATCGTCTCCCGGACCAGATTGGCGTCGAATGGGTGCAGCGGCTGACCGAGCTCGAGCATCACGTAGTTCGTCACGTCGACGACGTTCGAGCGCGGCCGCATCCCGGCCTTCACGAGGCGGTGCTGCATCCGAAGCGGCGAGGCCGCGAAGGTGATCCCGCTCATCAGGCTGGCGGTGTACCGCGGGGTGTCCGCGGGGTCCTCCACGGCGACGGCGTACGCCTCGCCGATCGCGGGGGGGGATTCCACCACATCGAGAGAAGGCGGCCGAAGCGCGCTTCCGGTGAGCGCGGAGACCTCGCGGGCGATCCCGTAGATCCCCAGGCAGTCCGGCCGGTTCGAGGTGACCTTGATGTCGAGGATGTAGTCGTCGTACTCCAAGAGCTCGGCGAGGTCCGTCCCCAGCGGGACATCGAGCGACGGGTCCAGGTCCCAGATCCCGGGGGAGTGTTCCTCGAGGCCGAGCTCCGCCTTCGAGCAGATCATCCCCTTGGAGGTCACGCCGCGCAGCTTCCGCTTCGTGACCCGAAGCCCGTCGGGGAGCTCTCCCCCCACCGTGATCACCGGGACGATCGCTCCCTTCGCCACGTTTTCCGCCCCGCAGACCACCTCGACCTCCTCCGTGCCAAGGTCGAGGCGACAGAGCGTGAGGTGATCGGAGTTCGGGTGCGGTCGGTGTTCGAGGACCCGCCCGATCACGGTTCCCGCGAGACGGCCGGTGGGAGAGATCCCCTCCACCTCGAGGCCGGCCAGGGTCAGCCGCTCGGCGAGGCGGCGGACTCCGGCCTCATCGAGCGGGATATCGACGTACTCGGAGAGCCACCGGCAGGGAACCTTCATCCTTCACCTCGTTTCTTTCAACACGTCGCCCGATCCGCCCTTTGCCTCATCCTATCCGCCTCGCGCTTCGCTCGAGGGGGGTCCGCTAAAGCGAGAACCCGAAGTACACGACCCCCGTCCCCTCACCGAGAAGCGGCATGGCGTACCCCACGCGCAGCTGGAAAGGGAGCAGCCCGCCGAGCGCGGAGACGTTGAAATCTCCTTCTATTCCGGCCTCAACATTGGGGGCAGTTGTACCAAATTCGCCAAGGTTTGTCCAACTCATCCCGCAGGAGACAAACAGGCGGGCGTCCATCTGATCGATCATCGCCACGCCCAGCAGATCGTAGGAGCCTGCCCCCGGGACCGGAAACGCCAGGGCGAGCTGCCCGAAGAGCTTCTGGTCGCCGTAGAAGTGGGTCGCCACCCACTTCCCGTTCTGGTAGAAACCGAAGCTGATGAGCTCGGGAAGGTCGAACCGCAGCCCCGAGGGAAGCGCTCCAAAGCTCGTTCCCACGGTCGCTCGACCCTGCAGGTACACCTGCGGGAAGAGATTCACCTCGTCGAACGCGGAGAGGGTGACCCGCCCCGACCCGTTGGGAACGAGGTCGAGCGACACGGTGCTCGTCCGGCTCGACGCTACTGTCGCCAGCTCGCTCACCCCCAGGTGGAGGTAGTCGAGCACCCCGGTCGGGGTCACCGTGTGGTACCCGGCGATGCTGAAGGTGGCCTGCGGCTCGTAGTAGGTCCCCGGAAGCCCGATCTTGCGGGGCATGTACAGGGTGTAGTCGTAGGCGAACGACAGGGACATGCCCTGGTCCTGGCGCGTCCCCGACAGGTAGAGGTGCTGGCTGCGGCCGTCGTAGACCTCGGCGGAGGCCGAGTACTGTCCAAGGGCCAGGCGCAGACGATCGAGGTAGGAGATGCTCACCCCCTGGGAGGTGAGGTCGGGCATCACGAGGTAGGCGTCGAGCGGGTACGCGTTGCTGTTCGTCACGGCGATGAACTTGACGGGAGAGTTGTTGTTCAGCCGGTCCCGGTCGAGGGTGAGGTGATCCGGGTCGATCGTCACCGCGTCGACGAAGTCCTTCGTGTCGAAGATGATCTCGTCCTCCGTCTTCACCCCGTCCCAGTCCTTGCGCACCGTTTTGCCGGTGGAGAGGGACGCCTCGACGACCACCGGCTGCGGGCAGCCGCCGTCGCGCGTGACCGCGACCGTGGTGCGATAACCGGCGTCGGTCCGCACCCGGGAGACGATCCTGATCCCGTAGTCCACGGTCTTCGACCCGTAGACCCAGGTCTGGAACAGATCCTTGAGGGATTCGCCGGAGGCCTTCTCGAGCACCACCTCGAACTGGGCGGCGGTCATCGTCCCGTGCATGTACGCCTGCGCCGCCTCCCGCAGGCCCTTGTCGAAGGTCTGCGCCCCGATCGCCGAGGCGAGGGTCCGCGCGACGAGGTACCCCTTGTCGTAGAGCCGCTCCGGGGTCGCGTTCTCGTAGCGCACCGCGGACAGCGGCTTGATGAGCGCCTCGTCGAAGCCCCGTTCGACCGCCATCAGGTACGGCAGCTCGACCTCGTGCTCCCGCAGGTTGAGGAAACCGAACTGCGACCCGACGAGGTTCTCCAGGATCCCGGCCTGGTCGATCGGGAGCAGGTTCGGGCCAAACGCGCCGTAGCGGGCCTCGAAGTCGCTCACCGCGGCGTACTGCGCCAGCCCCTCGGAGAGCCAGTCCTGCGCGGAGAGGTCGACCCCGATCCCGATGCCCCACCACTGGTGGGCGATCTCGTGGGAGAGCACGAACTCGCACAGCCGGTTCAAGATCCCCGGGAGGGTGACGTTGCGGTGGGTGAAGAAGAGGCTGGACATGAAGACCACCCCGTCGGCCGCCATGGAGACCCCGTTCTGGCTCGGATCCTCGACGATCGTCAGCCGCTTGCGGGGGTAGGTCCCGAAACGGCTTTCGTAGCGCTTGAGGATGTCCCACGCATAGGTCGCGAGCAGGCGGGCCGTCTCCTCGTGGCCCGGGAGGAAGTAGACATCGATCGGGATCGGGAGGGCATCAAGGGAGAACCTCCGGTAGTCCGGCCCCGCGGCGAACGCCACGGTTCGCGTCGGCGAGTCATTCGTCAGTACATACGTGTCGCCCTTTCCGTCGGTTCCCGGGACCTTCTGCACCCGGTCGGCCCCACAGGCGAGGATGACATCCTTGGCGACGGTGATCCTGGCGCTGTAGTCGGCGGCCGGGAACTCGAGCGGGATCGCGTTACCCGAGGAGAGCGCGAGCGTCCCGTCCTTCTCGCACAGCCCGCTCTGGTTCGCGAGCAACACCGGCGCCCAGCCGAACCGCCAGATGAAGGTCCCCGCGTCGATCTCCTGGTCGCCGCTGCGGCGCAGCGGGATCCTGGTCGTGAAGTGCAGGCGCAGGGTGGTCGTCCCCGCGGTCTGCGGCAGGTCGACGACGAGCACCGTGTCAGCGAGCGAGTAGGTCTGGAAGTCGGGGGGAAGCGCGATCAGGTGGGAGGCAAGCGCGGTCGTCCCCCCGCTCTGCACCGCCTCCACGGAACGGACCGTCATCAGTGTGGGCTCGAACCCGAACGGGTAGTCCGCGTCGATCTGGCGGCTGCCGAGGGTCGGGTTCACGTCCCGGTTCAGGTTCCCGAGCAGGAGGAAGTACGCCTGGCGCGCGCCCGGGGCGAGGGTCACGTCCTCGCTCCCGGTGAGGGTCTGCGCCTTCAGATCGAGCGTGGCCTGCAACTGATACGTCGTTGCCCATCCGGCGACGACAGAGCCCCCGACCAGCCCGGCGAGAATGATCCCGATCCACAGTGTCTTTCCCATGATTCCTCCTAGCGATGCAGCTGGACGGGGACCGCCCGTCCGCGGCGGGATTCTACGGCTCTCTCTCCTCGTCCGCAGCCGCGCGGTCGATCTTCACGCGCACGGACGTGATCTCACGCTCCGTCGCCCCTTCGACCGTGAGGCAGGCCGGTCCCACGGAGACCGCGTCCCCGACCCGGGGCATCGCCTCCAGGCGGTGCAGGATCAGGCCGCTCACCGTCACCCCCTCGTCCTCGGGAAGGTCCAGGGACATGGCGCGGCTGAGCTCCCGCACCGAGGTGTCCCCGTCGACGAGCGCCTCGTCCGAGGAGATCCGCTTGATCAGCGAGGTCGGCCGATCATACTCGTCCTCGATCTCCCCGACGATCTCCTCGAGAATATCCTCGAGGGTCACGATCCCCGCCATCCCGCCGAACTCGTCGATGACGACGGCGAGATGAACGCGCTCGCGCTGGAACTCGTGCAGGAGGATATTGATCGGCTTGGTCGTCGGCGTGTAGTACACCGGCCGGAGGAGCCGGTGGAGCGTGGGCGGAGGGGGCTGCGTCTGGGTGAGCAGGTCCTTGGCGTAGAGCGTGCCGACCACGTTGTCGGGAACCCGTTCGTACACGGGGAAACGGGAGTGCCCGTCCGCGGCGACGATCTCCTGCGCCCGCGCCGGCGGGGTCCCGACCTCGATCCCTCGCACCTCGGTGCGGGGGATCATCACCTGCTCGGCCGTCATCTCGTCGAAATCGAGGATGCGGCGGATCATCTCACCGTCCTGCACGTTGATCAGGCCGCTCTCCTGGCTCGCGTTGATCAGGGTCTCGATCTGTTCATCGCTGACCTTGTGCGGTTCCTCCTGCCGGAGGTCCTCCCCGAACACCCGCATGACCCCGTAGGCGACCAGGCGGAAGAAGGCGATCACCGGTTTCAGGACCCAGGAGATGGCGTAGATCGGGTTGATCGTCGCCAGGGTGTAGCGCTCGGCGTTTTTCTTGGCGAAGTTCTTCGGCGTGATCTCCCCGAAGATCAGAAGCGAGACGGTCATCACCCCGGTGGCGAGCAGGCCGGCCTGGTAGGTCGGCAGGCCGCGTGCCAGGACCCGGACCGCGAGCAGGGTCATGAGGGAGCTCGCCGCCACGTTCACCAGGTTGTTCATGATGAGCAGGGCGGTGATCAGGTCGTTCGGCTCGTTGAGCAGGTGGGTGAGGCTGCGGCGCTTCGATGCATAGGTGTTGATGAGGTAGCGCAGGCGGCCCTTGCCGAGCGACGTGATCGCCGTCTCTGCGCTGGAGAAGAACGCTGAGCACCCGATGAGAAAGATCAAAAGCGCAATCTGGGCGCCGATCGCCACGATGAGAAGTTCACCTCACCCCCCATTATAGGAAGCGAAATCCCACGATTGCAAGGGGCATAGGGCGTCCCATTGCTCGCCAGCCAGCGTTTTCGATACAATCGACGCCGAGGAGGGGTAACGGTGGACCTTGATGAACTGCGACGGATCATCCGCCTGCTCAAGGACGAGGACTTGAGCGAGATCACCGTGGCTGAGGGGGAGGCCCGGATCACCGTGCGGCGGGAGACGAGGATCCCTGTCGTATCCCCCCTGCCCTCGGGCGGTGGTCAACCGGCCGAGGCCCCGGCACAGGACGAGGGAACGTTCATGGTGACCGCCCCGCTGATCGGCACTTTCTACTCCCGCCCCGCCCCGGAGGCGGAGCCCTACATCGCAACCGGTGCGCAGGTGAGGCCCGGCGACACCCTGTGCGTCATCGAGGCGATGAAGGTCTTGAACGAGATCAAGGCCGAGACCACCGGTCGGCTGAAGCAGGTGCTCGTCGAGGACGGGGAGAGCGTGGAGTACGGCTCGCCCCTGCTCCTGTTCGAGAAGGAATGACTTTTCACAAGGTCCTCGTTGCCAACCGCGGCGAGATCGCCCTGCGGGTCATCGAAGCCTGCCGCGAGCTGTCCCTGGACTCCGTGGTCGTCTTCTCTCAGGCCGACGCCGCCATGACGTACCTCCGCCTCGCAGGGGAGGCGCTGTGCATCGGCCCGCCCAACCCCGCGAAGAGCTACCTCTCGATCCCCACGCTTCTTACTGCGGCGCAACTGACCGGTGCGGAGGCGATTCACCCCGGCTACGGGTTCCTCGCCGAGGACCCGGAGTTCGTCGAGCTGTGCGAGGAGTACGGCCTGGTGTTCATCGGCCCGAGCCGTGAGACGATGGAGCTTCTCGGCAACAAGGTCGCGGCGCGCGGCGCCGTGGCCGCGGCCGGGGTGCCGGTCCTCCCCGGAGAGCCGGTCCCCGAGAACGGGGACGATCTCATCGCGGCCGGTGAGCGGATCGGTTATCCGCTGTTCGTGAAGGCGGTCTTCGGCGGTGGCGGCCGCGGGATGCGCTTCGTCCGGTCTTCCGAAGAGCTCGCCCCGGCGGTCCAGGCCGCGCAGGCCGAGGCGAAGATCGCCTTTGGAAACGGCGCCGCGTACCTGGAGCGTGGTGTTTCGAACCCCCGCCACATCGAGGTCCAGATCCTCGCCGATCACCACGGGCACATCGTCCACTTCGGAGAGCGGGAGTGCTCGGTGCAGCGCCGGCATCAGAAGCTCGTCGAGGAGTCGCCCGCGCCCAACTTGGACGAGGAAGTCCGCCGGGCGCTGCACGACGCGGCGATCCGTGTCGCTAAGGCCGTCGGCTACCGGAATGCAGGGACCGTGGAGTTCGTGCTCGACAACGGCAACGGTTTCTACTTCATCGAGATGAACGCGCGCATCCAGGTGGAGCATCCGGTGAGCGAGGTCATCGCGGGGATCAACCTGATCAAGGAACAGATCCGGATCGCTGCGGGCAGCCCGCTCGACATGACCCAGGACGGGATCACCCTGCGGGGGCACGCGATCGAGTGCCGGATCAACGCCGAGGACCCCTCCCGCAACTTCCTCCCCTCCTGCGGGCGGGTGACGATCGACGAGCTGCCGACAGGAAACGGCATCCGCTTGGACACACACCTTTACAACGGGATGGAGGTCCTTCCCTACTACGACTCCCTGCTCGCCAAGGTGATCGCCTGGGGGGCCGATCGGGAGGAGGTGCGGATCCGGATGTACACGGCGCTCGAGCGGTTCCGGATCCACGGCGTCGCCACGACCCGCTCGCTCGCCCAGGAGATCATCTCGCATCCCGCCTTCCGCGAGGAGCAGCTCGGGACCGGCTTCCTCGACCAGCTCCTGCGCGATTGACGGATCCTCCGCAGCGCCTTACCCTCACGAGGGCGCCGTGGGAGAAGGATTGAGGATTATGGAGTAGGGATTCGGAAATGGGGGAGAGAATGAGGGAGATAACGATTGAGGGGAAGCGCCTTGTTCCCGACGTTGCGGGCCGGAAACGTCGCCCACCTGTCTGCGTCCGAAGGACAGGCAGGCCCCCGTTGAGTAGGACTCCACGGGGCAAGTCCCTGTTGAGTAGGACTCCCCAGGGCAGGCAAGGTGCGACGCTACATCGTGGCTTGGTCCCTGCAACTGAGTGCTGAACCTCCACGAGGGGAGGCGGGATGTTCGATTCTCTCACGACCAGGTTGAACGCCGTGTTCTCGCGGCTGCGCGGCAAGGGAAAGCTCTCCGCGGCCGACGTGGACGCGGGGTTGCGCGAGATCCGGCTTGCTCTGCTCGAGGCCGACGTCAATTACAGGGTCGTCAAGGACCTGATGGCGCGGATCCACGAGCGTGCCGTCGGGGAGGAGGTCCTGGAGAGCCTCACCCCCGGCCAGCAGGTCGTCAAGATCGTGCGCGATGAGCTCACCCGCCTCATGGGGGAGGAGCGTGTCGGGCTCTCGCTCGACCGTCGGCCGAGCGTGCTCTTACTCGTCGGGTTGCAGGGATCCGGGAAGACGACGACCGCCGCCAAGCTTGCCCTGCGCCTGAAGAAGGAGGGCCGGAAACCCCTCCTCGTGGCCGCCGACGTCCACCGCCCGGCCGCGATCGAGCAGCTGTGGACCCTCGGCAAGAGCCTCGAGATCCCGGTGTTCTCCGGGCAGGGAAGCGACCCGGTAGCGATCGTCTCGGCCGCGGTCGAGCACGCGCGGGACAACCTGTACGATGTGGTGCTCGTCGACACCGCCGGCCGGTTACAGGTCGATGAGGCGATGATGCGGGAGATCGCGGCGATCGCGCAGGCCACCGGCCCCGACGAGACGCTGCTCGTCGCCGACGCGATGACCGGCCAGGAGGCGGTGAACATCGCCGCGACCTTCGACGAACGGCTCTCCCTTACCGGTGTCATCCTGACCAAGCTCGATGGTGACGCACGCGGCGGCGCGGCCCTCTCCATCCGCCACGTCACCGGCCGGCCGATCAAGTTCGTTGGCGTGGGGGAGAAGACCGGCGAGATCGAGCCGTTCCACCCCAGCCGGATGGCCGAGCGGATCCTCGGGATGGGGGACGTCCTCACGCTGATCGAGCAGGCCGAGGCGACCCTCGACCAGAAGAAGGCCCAGGAGATCGCAAGCCACATCCGCAAGAGCCGCTTCACCCTGCAGGACTTCCTCGATCAGCTCGAGGAGATGCGCAAGATGGGACCGCTGTCCGGCCTCCTCGACCGGCTGCCGGGCGCGGGAAAGCTCAGGGGTGCGGTCGATGAAACCGAGATCGACCACGCCCTGGCGATCCTCCGCTCGATGACCTTGGAAGAACGGCTGAATCCCTCTATAATCGGGGGAAGCCGAAAGAAGAGGATCGCCCGGGGAAGCGGCACCAGGGTGCGCGACGTCAACCGCCTTCTCGCTCGCTATGACGAGTCGAAGAAGGCGATCAAGCTGATAAGCAAGAAGCGTGGCGGCAAGGGGCGTTCGCTGCTCGACCTCCTCGGGATGTGAGGAAGGGACGCAGGCATTCGCCGCATCGGGCGCTGCTTGCCTGTCCTTCGGACGCAGACAGGTGCCCGACGTTGGTCGGAACCTGTGCCCGATGTTGAGAGGGGCAAGTGCGGGCGATCCGCGACAAGACACCAAGATGAGGTGAGAGAGGATGGCAGCGAAGATCCGGTTGAAGCGAGTAGGACGCAAGGGGCAGGCCGCCTATCGGGTGGTCGTCCTCGACGGTCGCAAGCCGCGGGATGCAAAGGTGGTCGCCGACCTCGGACACTACGACCCGAAGTCCGACCCCGCGACCTGCGAGATCGACAAAGACGCCGCGCTCAAGTGGCTCCTCGACGGAGCCAAGGCGACGAAGGCCGTGCGGGACATCTTCTCCCAGGCCGGCGTGATGGCCGCCTGGGACGAGGCGAAGCACCAGCCGCAGGCCTGAGGCCGGCGCCGTGCTCTACGCCCTCTGTCTCTTTCTCGTCCGCTCGCTGGTCGCCGCGCCCGATGAGGTCCGGATCGACCGGATCGAGACCCAGCGGGTGGACATCTTCTTCCTGCACGTGGGAAACCAGGACCGGGGGCGGATTCTCGGCAAGGGCGGGCGCACGATCGGGGCGCTGCGGACCTTCCTCGACGGAGTCGCAAGCCGATTCGACCGCGACGTCGTGGTCGAGATCGTCGACTGAGGGCGCCATGCGGTTCGACATCCTGACGATCTTCCCGGAGGCCTTCTCCGGTCTCTTGTCCGTGGGGGTGCTCGGCCAGGCCGCAGATAAGGGCCTGATCGAGATCCACACGCATGACCTGCGCGACTACAGTGAAGCCCCCCACCGGGTCGTCGATGACCGGCCGTACGGCGGCGGCGCAGGGATGGTGATGCAAGTCGGCCCATTCGTGCGTGGCCTCGAGGCGATCCGTCCTGAGTTGCGCGGCACGGTGAAGACCGTCCTTCTCTCCTCGCAGGGCCGCCTGTTCACGCAGGAGGACGCGATCGCGTTTTCCCGGCTCGACGGCCTGATCCTCTTGTGCGGCCGGTACGAGGGGGTCGACGAACGGGTGGCCGCGTTCGTCGACGAGGAGATCTCGATCGGGGACTACGTTTTGGCGGGGGGAGAGCTCCCCGCGGCGGTGCTCATCGAGGCCACAGCACGGATGGTCCCGGGGATTGTCGGCCGGTTCGAATCGGTGGAGAGCGACTCCTTCTTTCGCAAGGACCGCCTCGGCGCCCCGCAGTACACACGGCCGCCGGTCTTTCGTGGCCTTTCCGTTCCGGAGGTCCTGCTCGGCGGGGATCACGCGAAGATCGAGGCGTTCCGGGAGGAACAGGCGTGGGCGAAGACCGCGCGGAACCGCCCCGACCTCTTGGGACTGCGTCTTGACAGGGAAAATCGCGATGGGTAACCTGTACATCGGTCTTCTGCACTTCCCGATGCGCAACCGCCGCGGCGAGATCGTCGCGACGGCGATGACATCGATCGATGTGCATGACATCGCGCGCACGGCCCGGACTTACGGCGTGGCGCGGTACTTCGTGGTGACGCCGCTGCCCTCGCAGCGGCGGATCGGCTGGAGGATTCGCGGATTCTGGACCGAAGGGGAGCGCGCGGCCGAAGAGGGCGGCCGCGGAGACGCGCTCGAACTCGTGGCGATGGCCGATGACCTGGAGGAGACACTTTCTTGGATCCGGGAAGCGGAGGGCCGAGACCCGCTCCTCGTGGCGACCTCGGCAAGGCACCACGGGAAGAAGGAGACGAGCTACGCGCAGCTGCGGGTGCGGCTTCGGACAAGCGATGAGCCGGTGTACATCCTGTTTGGCACCGGTTGGGGGATGACCGAGGAGTTGATCGAGGCCTGCGATCTGATCCTTCCGCCGATCATGGCGCGGAGCGATTTCAACCACCTGTCGGTCCGCGCCGCGGCAGCGATCACCCTGGACCGGGTGGCAGGAGAGAGCAAGGAGTAACCGATGGATGACATCCTAAGAGCGGTGGAGAAGGATTACCTGAAGGAGCGGGGGGCGTTCTCCGCTGGAGATCTCGTGCGCGTGCACGAACGGGTCTCGGAGGGCGCCAAGGAGCGGATCCAGGTCTTCGAAGGGATCGTCCTCAAGCGCAGCGGCTCGGGGACGCGGGAGATGATCACCGTCCGCAAGGTCTCCTCGGGGATCGGCGTGGAGAAGACCTACCCCGTCCACTCGCCGAAGATCGAGGAGATCGAGCTCGTGAGCCACAACCGCACCCGCCAGTCGCGCCCCTACTACCTGCGCCGGCTGCGGCGCATCCGGTAGATGGGGAAGAAGCGCAAGAAGGAGAAGAAACCCGCGCTCATCCTGCGGCTCGTCCGCCACTACGGATGGAACCCCGGCCGCGTCGCGAGCGAGATCCTGGAATGGATCGAGGTCCTCATCGTGGCGGGAGTCCTCGCCGCCCTGGTGATGAGCTTCGTCACCGTGCGGATGAGCGTCCCCACCGGCTCGATGATCCCCACGATCGACCCGCACGACTCCTTCTTCGTGGATGAGATCTCCTACCACTTCCGCACCGCCAATCCCGGGGACATCGTCGTCTTCTGGCACACCGACTCGGTGCTCGTCAAAGACGTGAAGACCGGATCGTCCGCCGATCAGGCGCGCGTCACCCCCGGCCAGCAGCTCTTGACGTTAAACCGCCAATCGGTGTTCAGCGCCGCCGGGGCGGATGCGATCCTCGCCGGCCTTCCCACGGGCACGACCGTGGCCCTCGGCCTGTCGGGGAACCCGCAACTCGACCTCGGCGTCAAGCAGGCGGGGATGAACACCCTCAAGGACTTCGGGATCACCCTGCGCAACAAACGCATCCGCTACGTCAAGCGCCTCATCGCCGTCGGCGGCCAGACCGTCCAGATCAAGGACGGGGACGTCTACGTCGACGGCAAGAAGCTCACCGGTCCCCGGTTCAACCGCTACTACACCTCCGACGACCCGCGGATGCTCTACGGGACCAAACCGACCGTCGTCCCGCAGGGGAAGTGGTTCGTGCTCGGGGACAACTCCGCCGACTCTTACGACTCCCGCTACTGGGGGTTCGTCGACCAGAAGGACTTCATCGGCGAGCCGTACTTCCGTGTCTGGCCGCTGTCGCGCTTCGGCCCGATGAACGGCTTCTTCTAGCGGTGCGGGAAGGTCTGGACAAGGCCCTGGAACGGCTCCACGCGCTCTACGGTTTCGACCTCCTCATCGCCTCGGGCTTTCTGCCCGACACCGCTCAAGACCAACCGGCCTTCGTAGCGTCGGACCCTGCTTGCCCTGAGGAGTCCTACGCAACAGGGGCCCCCGACGTTGAAGGACCTTGTCTCCGGCGTTCAGGGCTTTGTGCCCAACGCTTCGGGCTTCCCTTGCTTGCCGGGTTCGACGAGGCCGGACGCGGCGCGCTCGCCGGGCCGGTCGTCGTCGGCTGCGTTCACCTCGAGTGGAAAAAGGGGACAGGCTACTTTTCCGCCTGCCCTGAGACCGGATCCAATGGTGTGCAGCGGTTAATTGGAGGCCAGAGATGGTCCCGGAAAAGTAGCCTGTCCCCTTTTTCGGCGGTTCTCAACCCAACTGCGGCCGTCGGCACTCTCCTCCAACTCGCGGGGGTCGACGACTCCAAGCGCCTCTCCCCGGCCCGGCGCGACGCCCTCTATGACCGGATCACCGCGCTGTCTCAGTGGGGAATCGGTGCGGCCAGCGCTCGGGAGATCGACCGACTCGGAATCGTCGAAGCCGTTTCGCTTGCCGCGCGCCGTGCCTACCGCGCCATGGGACAGCCGGTCGACCTCTTGGTCTGCGACCGCGGTCTCTCCGTGAACGCACCACCCTCCACCGAACCCAACCCTCGTAGCGTCGGGCCTTGCCTGCCCTGTGGAGTCTTACTCAACAGGGGCTTGCGACGTTCGGCCGGAGCTTGTCTCCGAGATTCAGCTGCGCCTCAAGATCGACCGTCTTCCAGTGCCCTCCACCAAGCAGAAGACGCCGGCGCACCCGACGCCCCAGATGCCCTCGAAGCACGTTCCGGGCAGGAGGCTCACGGCACTGCTCCGGAATTGGCTTTTACGAAAGGCGATGCCCGCTCGCTCCACATCGCCTGCGCCTCCATCCTCGCCAAGGTCGCCCGCGACCGGCTGATGGTCGGCCTCGATCAACGCTTCCCCGGCTACGGGCTCGCATCCCACAAGGGCTATGGGACCATGGCGCACCGCGCCGCCCTCAAGCGGCTCGGCCCCAGCCGCCTTCATCGGACAAGCTTTCATGTGAAATAAGAGAACCGTTCGAAGTTCGATGTCCAAGGTTGAAGAACAGTCGGCAGTCCCGAGTCGCCAGTCGGCAGTCAGGAACCGCGGTCGAACCGGAAAGGTCATGAGTCAGGATCCACTGCTTGCCTACGACGTTGGATCGCAGCCTTCGTGTCCTTCGTGGTGAGAAGGCTTGTGGGGCCGGAGCAGTCGGGACGAAGCAAATCCACCACGAAGATCACGAAGGTCACGAAGATTACGAAGAGAATGAATTGGGATTGGCTGTTGGCAGGGGTCATCGCTATCAGCGCCGGTGTTGGCAGGATGAGGGGCGGCGTTCACGGGCTTCGTTACCCCCTTCATGTTCTTCGCGTCCTTCGTGGTGACGGGTTTTTCTGCCTTTGCAAGCCGCAGCGTCGCGCGCGAGAGGAATGTGATGTACGTCACACCCCGCTTCGCTTGGTCCTCTTCATCGATGGCTCGCTGCACGGCATGTGTGACGAGCATCATTCGGGAAGTCGCGTCCTTGTTCCGCGGACAAGCTGCCGGGAATCCCGCAATGTGATGTTCGTTACACTCGGTTCACGATTGCCGCATCTTGTCCACTACGCCCCCTTGGCCGCGCCATCATGGGGCGTTCATCACATTTCAAGAGCCGCGGTTGACCTGCCCCACATCGTCCACACGTTCTGCCTTTCAACCTCGAACATCGAACTTCGAACCCGCGCAACGAACCGTCCCGTGCGGGCGGTTATTGACTCCTTCGAACCCACGCTCTATACTGCTTGGCGATTCCTGAAAGGAGGGGGTTCGTAACGTGAAAAGGACGGTGTTTGTCATCCTAGCGGCCGTGGTGTTTTCCCTTGCGTTCGGTGTCTGGGTGCTGGCACAGACCGGGGACGGCCAGGCCACGCCGCCGAGCACGAGCGGCCTGTTCACCGACGTCCCGAAGGACAACTGGGCCTACGACGACATCAAGTACCTCGTCGACCGGGGGATCATCACCGGGCTCCCGGGTGGGAAGTACAACGGCGCCGCAGCGCGCGACCGCTACTCGGCGGCGGCGATGATCGCCCGGGCGATCAAGTACGTGGAGAACAACCCGCAGAGCGTGACCCCGAAGGACCTCGACACCCTGAAGAACCTGATCTTCAAGGTCTCGGACAACCTGGCGACCCTGCAGACGACGGTCAACAACCTGCAGGGCGGGCAGTCCTCGGACCTTGCCGCGCGGGTGACGAAGAACGAGCAGGCGATCACGCAGCTGCAGGCGCAGGTCAGCAGCCAGTCATCGACCGATGTCAGCAAGCTGTCGAGCCGCGTGAACGCGAACTTTATCATCGCGCTCACGGCGCTGTTGGTGGGGATCGTCGGGGTTGCACTGGCCACTTTTCGCCTTTAGGGGTTGCGGGGAGTGTGATGTAGATCGCTTGACATTCCCGTTTTGTTGCACTATGATCTAGGCACGATCTAGTGGAGAGGCGGAATCTAGATAGGAAGGGGGTGGTCGTCCGGCGCTTCAAGTTTCTTGCGAGAGAGCACGCTTCTTGTCAAAAGCTAAACCCGTAAGGAGGTAAGGAATAAAATGAAAAGGGCTCTCGTACTCGCCTGTATATTGGTATTGGGCCTGGGGACGTGGGCGTTCGCTGCGGCGCCCTTCTCCGGGTCGTGGGAAACGACGATCGGCCTCGATGTGTCGGCTACGAGCTTTGCGAACTTCATCACGACGTTCGACAACACCCTGACGCTTGACTACACGATCGGAAGCTGGGTGTTCGGCAGCATGTCGACCTTTGCTGTGACCGGCTACAGCGCGCAGAGCTTCACCGCAGCGGGGACGCTCGGCGCGTTCACGTTCGACTCGACGATGACCTTCGCGCCGAACCAGGTGACGGTGTGGACGTATCCCGATGTTTTAACCTATTGGGTGCCTCTTGCCCTCCTCGTCTATTTCCCTACGCAGACTGGCACTGATGCGCTTTGTGCGAGCGGGCTGTGGAAGGGGACCGCAACGACGTCCGAACCCGCGTTCCTCACGTGGACGGCGACCGGCTCGGTCTCCATCGCCGGGGTCTCGCTCGAGGGGCTGTTCTACCTCGATCACAGCAACGCCGCCAAAGTCACGAACGAGAATTACCTCTTCCTCACAACTGGGACTTCTCCGAATCTCACCATTACCGGCCAAACGGACAGCATCACCTGTCCGAGTGCCTACAACGGCTCGGGATGGCGGTTCAAGGTCGCGGGTGAGGCCGGCGGGATGACGATCACGAGCCTGACCTACTTCAACCTCGATGAGTACACGAACGCGGATCTGTCGACGACCGGCTGCCCGACCATCGGGATGAGCGGCATCTACTACATCGCGAACGCCGGCTGCGACGTTGGGTTCACCCGCGAGTACATCACGCTCGAGGGGTTCGGCTTCGGCTGCGCGACGGTCGACTTCGCGCTCGACATCAATTGCAGCGGATTCAGCAGCCTGGAAGCCTTTGTCCAGAACGTCGCCATCGGCAACCTCTTCAACCTCGACTTCTCGGTCACCTTCGCCACCGGCAGCAAGACGTTCAACAGCTGCCTGTCGTTCACCGGGCTGTCGAACAAGTGCTTCACGATTGAGGTCGGCCTGCCCACTGGACCGGCCGGGACGTCGACCCCGAGCTTTAGCGGACTCGCAATCCACGGGATCGGCCTGACCTACACCTGGAATGGCATCACCTTCAAGGACCTGACTGAGCTCGACGCCTACTCGACGCTCTTCTCGAAGAGCGGCTACTGGACCTACGTCAACAGCCCCGCCACGAAGGGCTTCCTGGTCCCGTACACCGGCGCCAAGACCTGCGCAGGCACATCAGCGACATGCCCCGCTTGTCCGACGCCGGCGACTTACTGGAACTCGACCGACAACGTATACCAGCTCAACTGCGTGCCCACGGATCGATTCAAGCTGTGGGAGCAGTTTGAGCTCAAGTATGCGGCCGACTCCTGCTGCGGCGGCGCGCTCTCCCTGACGGTCGACACCTACTTCGGCGACTACCAGACGCTCGACTACTTCGCGTACGCGACGGTCCTGTCTGGCAGCACCGTGTACGGCACACCCGTTTATCTCCTCAACACGACGGGCGCGTCGTTCTCGGACCTGACGACGGCTGCAACTCATGAAATTACCTCGACCCGCTACGGCTACAAGGCCGGCACTCTGACGACGCTCTTCGGCTGGGCGAAGTCGGCGGTCACCCTGAGCTTCGGCGTGGGGAGCAACTTCACGCTCAGCGTCGGCGGAACCATCGACGCCTTTGGCGTGAACACGCTCGACCTCGGGTTCAAGACGACCTTCTAGATAACGCACTGAAACAAGCGACACATTCGCGGGCCCTGAAACCCAGGGCCCGCTTCTTTTGGGGCGCCAGGCATGTCATGTAACCAGGAAGTGGAAGTCCTTTGCGGTCCGTAATGGC
>CAZBWD010000010.1:0-18673 GCA_964495585.1 uncultured Thermotogae bacterium | reverse complement strand
GCCGGGTAGAAGCGGCTCAGGTGCCAGGGGATGGCCGGTGAGATCCCGGCGATCGCCTCGGCGGTCCAGCGCAGCGACTCCGGGCTGTCGTTCATCCCGGGGATGACGAGGGTCGTCACCTCCACCCACACCCCGGCGCGGGCCAGCCGCTCGATCGCATGGAGCACCGGCCGCAGGTTGCCGCCGATCACCTCCCGGTAGAACGCCTCGGAGATCCCCTTGAGGTCGATGTTGATCCCATCGAGGACCGGCAGGACGGCATCGATCGCCTCCCCGGTCAGGTAGCCGTTCGAGACGAAGACGTTGCGCAGCCCCTCCTCGTGCGCGAGCCGCGCTGTGTCCAGGGCGTACTCCAGGAAGATGGTCGGCTCAGTGTACGTGTAGGCGATCGTCTCACAGCCGCTCTCCACGGCCGCGGCCACGATCTCGCCCGGGGGAACATCCTCCCCGAGGACCCGGCCACCGTGCTCGCGGGGGTACTGGGAGATCGTGTGGTTCTGGCAGTAGAGGCAGGTGAAGTTGCAGCCGACCGTGGCGATCGAGTAGGCGCGCGAGCCGGGCAGGAAGTGGAACAGCGGCTTCTTCTCGATCGGATCGACGCTGCGGGAGACGACCCTCCCGTAGACCGTCGTATAGAGCGTTCCGCCCTGATTCACCCGCACGGCGCACTGCCCGTGGCCCTTCTCGGGGATCACGCAGCGGTGTGAGCAGAGGTTACAGCGGACCCGACCGCCACCGAGCCGATCGTAGAGCAACGCCTCTCTCATCACGGGTCACCGGTTCATCCTAGCACACCGCGCGCGGCAGGACAACAGGGCCGGGCCGCTACCGATCGGGGTTTCTTTCTCGTACCATCCCCGCATCATGTCGCTCGTTCAGGTGGTGGAGCTCGGCAAGTCGTTCGGCGCGCAGACGCTGTTTACGCCGTTCTCGGCCGCGATCGCCCGTGGGGATCGGATCGCGTTGATAGGAGACAACGGCGTCGGCAAATCGACGCTCCTTTCGATCCTCGCCGGTAGAGAGGCGCCGAGCACCGGCGCGGTGCACCTCGCGGCCGGTTCTCGCGTCGGTTACCTCCCGCAGGTCGCGCGCCTGGAGGGGGAGGCCCCGCTCTTCCGGGCGATGCACGAGCCGTTCCGCGAGCTTCTGGAGATGGAGCGCACGCTGCGACGGCTGGAGCGCGAGATGGCAGTGAAGAGCGACCCGGAGACGCTCCGCCGTTACGATGACCTCCTGCACGGCTTCGAGCGGCGTGGTGGCTACACGATCGAGGCGAAGATCCGCTCGGTCCTCGCCGGGGTCGGGTTCTCCCCGGAGGAGTTCGACAAGCCGGTGTCGATCCTCTCCGGGGGGCAGGAGGCGCGTGCCGCCCTCGGCCGCGTCCTGATCGAGGAGCCGGACCTCCTCCTGCTCGACGAGCCCACGAACCACCTCGACTTTACCGCGCTCGACTGGCTCGAGGACACCCTGGAGGCGTTCCCTGGCGCGCTCGTCCTCGTGTCACACGACCGGCACCTCTTGGAGACGGTGACCAACCGCACCTGGGAGATCGCCTTCTCGCGGTTTTCCTCCTACCGCGGTGGCTACGCCCAGTCCCGCGCGCTGCGCGAGGCGGAGCGCAAGCGGCAGCGCGGGCTCTACGAGGCACAAGAGGCCGAGATCGAGCGTCACAAGGAGTTCATCCGCCGCCATCACGCCGGGCAGAAGCACCGCCAGGCCAAGGACCGGGAACGCAAGCTCGAGCGGATCGAGCAGGAGCGCGTGGAGCGCCCCCGCGAGGCGAAGACGATCCATCTGTCGACCCCCATGGGGTCGCCGAGCGGCAGGCGGGTCCTCACCTTGGAGGGTCTCGAGATCGGCTACGAGGAGAGGCTCTTCTCCTGCGACGGGATCACCCTCTACCGCGGGGAGCACGTGGCGATCATCGGGCAGAACGGATGCGGCAAGACCACGTTCCTGAAGACGATCACCGGCGAGGTCGCACCGCGGCGCGGCGCGGTCCGCCTCGGACACAACGTGCGGCCGGTCGTCTTCACCCAGGACCAGGAAGGGCTTCACGGCAACCGGACTGTACTAAACGCGATCCTCGCCCGCTGCGACCTGTCGATTGGGCAGGCCCGCGGGCTGCTCGGTCGGTTCCTCTTCTCCGGCGACGAGGTGAACAAACCGCTTCATGCACTCTCCGGCGGCGAGCGCAGCCGCGTGGCGCTGGCGCTCCTCTCGCTTCTAGAGGGAAACCTCCTCCTGCTCGACGAGCCGACCAACCACCTCGACCTGGCGAGTCAGGAGATCCTCGAGGCGGCGCTCCTCGCCTATGAAGGCACGATCCTCCTCGTCTCCCACGACCGGGCGCTGCTCGAGGCGGTAGCAACGCAGGTCTGGGAGATTGCGGTGGGGGAGATGCGCGTCTATCCGCGAGGCTACCGGGAGTACAGACGGCGCGGGGTGCAGGAGCGGCCAGCCCCGCGTGACGCGCAAGCGCCGTCATCCGCCCACTTGGGCCCTGCCAGGCCGCGCCCGGAGCGAGCCACAAAGCCCGACCGCCGCCAAGAAAGGAAGCGGGCAGAGGCCCGCAAGGCCCTCGAGGCGACGATCGAGGAGGCCGAGGCGCGACTGCGCGAGCTGGAGACCCAGATCCAGGAGGCGAGCGCGCGCGGGCAAACCGCCCGGATCGCCGAGCTCGGGACGGCCCACGAGCGCCTGAGCGAGACCCTGCAGGAACACTACGCGCAGTGGGACCGGCTCACCGCGCAGGATGCCGACGCGCCGTAGCGTCATTCTGGGTCCTGCCTCCCGGGTCCTAGGCGCCAGGGGGAGCCGCCAGGCATTCGCCTGCCCCTAATCCCATTCCTTAATCCTTACCCCCCGAATCCTCACTTCATCCCCCTTACCCCCTCCCCTTGTCCGGGCTCGATCCGCCGACCAGGCTGAGTGATAATGAGGGCGATGACTGCCGGAACGATTTCCGAGAACGTCGCAAGGATCCAGGCGCAGCTCCCCCCGGAGGTGCAGCTTCTTGCCGCGGCCAAGGGGCGCACCCCCTCGGAGATCCTCGAGGCGGTCAAGGCGGGAGTGGCGGCGGTCGGCGAGAACTACGTTCAGGAGGCCGAGCGGGCTCACAGGGCCTTGGGGCGCCTGGCGAGCTGGCACCTGATCGGGCATCTGCAGAAGAACAAGGTCCGCAAGGCGGTGCAGATCTTCGACATGATCGAGACCGTCGACTCGCTCGCGCTGGCGGAGCGGATCAACGAGGAGTGCGCTCGCACCGGGCGGGAGATGCCGGTGTTGATCGAGGTGAACAGCGCGCGGGAAGCTCAGAAATCGGGAGTCGTCCCGGACGATGTAGAGCGGCTCATCCGGGGGATCGTCCCCTTGAACCACCTCCGGGTGGAAGGATTGATGACGATGGGGCCACTGGTCGATGATCCTGAGGCCGCGCGTTCCGCCTTCGCTGAGACGAAGCGCCTGTTCGGCGTGCTCGGCCGGCTGCGGTTTCCGCGCGTCCAGATGCGGATCCTGTCGATGGGGATGAGTGCCTCCTACGGGGTGGCGGTCGAGGAGGGGGCGACCCTGGTCCGGATTGGGACCGCGATCTTCAGGGAGAGGGACGATGAATCAGAACGGGCATGAGACGACCCGTGCGGCCCAGACCGCGGCGAACGACGAGATCACGCGGGCGATGAAGCGGATCCCCCACCGGGTCGTGGTGTTCAGCGGAAAGGGCGGGGTCGGCAAGACGACGGTCGCCGTGAACCTCGCCTATGCCCTTGCCCGGCGTGGCGTACGGGTGGGGCTCCTGGATGCCGATCTGACCGGGCCGAACGTCCCGCAGATGGTGGGGATCACCGAGGCCGCGAGATCCGAGGAGGGACGGCTCGTCCCGCACGACAAGGACGGGGTGAGGATCGTCTCCTTGGCGTCGATGGTCCCCCAGGGGGTGCCGATCATCTGGCGCGGGCCGCTGCGCTCCAAGGCGCTTGACCAGCTGCTCGGCGAGACCCGCTGGGGGGAGCTCGACCTCTTGATCACCGATCTCCCGCCGGGGACCGGAGACGAAGTCCTGACGATCGTGCAGCAGAGCCTCCCGCAGATGGCGCTGGTCGTTACCACGCCCCAGGAGGTCGCGCTGCTCGACGCCCGCCGCGCGACGAACATGGCGAAGAAGATGGGGGTCGCCGGGATCGGGGTCATCGAGAACATGTCGGGGTTCGCCTGCCCGCACTGCGGCGCTTCGATCGACCTCTTCGGCTCCGGCGGCGCGGAGCGGGATGCCGCGCAATGGGGTGTCCTCTTTCTGGGCCGGATTCCGATCGATCCTCGGGTGCGGGTGGGAGCAGACGCCGGCCGGCCGATCGTTCTCGAGGAGCCGGACTCGCCTGTGGCCAAGGCGTTTGGTGAGATTGCGGATCGCGTCTGGGCGCGGCTCACGGGTGCGGCGGGAGGCACGGCATGAAGGTCGGCATCCTCGCGGACACGCATGACAACATGCCCAGAATCGCGCACGCGGTCGCGCTGTTCAACGAGGAGCAGGTGAGTCTCGTCCTGCACGCCGGGGACTACATCTCCCCGATCACGGCCAAGGAGTTCGCCCGCTTGGGCGCGCCGCTCGTCGGTGTTTTCGGCAACAACGACGGGGATCGCCTCTACCTCACACAGCGGTTCCATGGGATCGGGACGCTCCACCCCGATGTCCACGAGCTCACGATCGATGGGGTCCGTACGATCCTCATGCACGAGCCAAAGGCCATCGACGCCCTGATAGGAAGCGGGATGTACGACCTCATCGTGTACGGGCACACCCACGCGGTCGATCTACGGGAGGGGCGAACCGTCGTCATCAATCCCGGGGAGGCCGGTGGCTGGCTCACCGGACGGGCGACCGCGGTCCTCCTCGACACGCGCACGATGCGTCCGCACCTCGTCGACCTCTAGACGGTGCCTTTAGCAGTCTGGTGCAGAGTCAAGAGTCCAAAGCCGGGAGCCGAGAGTCGACGGGCAGGAGTCTGGCAGGCTTCGGTCTCTCCAAGACGGCCGATCCTTATCATGTCTGTCGGACCCCTGCCCCCCGCCGCGTGACTCCCGACTAAGCGGGCTGGAGCACCTCGCGCCTCGCCTCGACGATCCGCTCGGCAAGCGCCTGTGGGACAGATTCGTAGCGCTCGAAGTGCATCGTGAAGTTGCCCCGTCCGCTCGTCAGGCTGCGGATCTCCGATGCGTAGCTGAACATCTCGGAAAGCGGGACCCGCGCCTGCGTGACTGCGGCTCCGGCGCGGCTCTCCATCGAGACGACCCGTCCGCGCCGCGCCGCAAAGTTCCCGGTGACCACGCCGATCTCGTCCTCGGGGACGGTGACCTCTACACTCATGATCGGCTCGAGGAGGGTCAGGCCGGCCCGCTGGCACGCCTCACGGAACCCCATCGCCCCGCAGGTGCGGAACGCCTGTTCGGAGGAGTCCACTTCGTGCATCGTCCCGTCGGTGACGATCACCTTGACGTCGACCATCGGGTAGCCGGCGTACGGTCCCTTGGCCATCGCAGCGAGGATCCCGCGCTTGACCGCCCGCAGGTACTCCCCGGAGATCTTGCCGCCGGTGATCTCATCCTCAAACTGCAGGCCACTTCCCGGCGCTCCCGGCTCGAGGCGGAACCGGACGTGGGCGTACTGGCCCCGGCCTCCGGTCTGCTTCACGTGCCGGTACTCGTGGTCCACGGCGCGGGTGATCGTCTCGCGGTAGGCGACCTGCGGCGCCCCGACGTTCACGCCAAGTCCGAACTCGCGGCGCAGCCGGTCGATGAGGATCTCCAGATGCAGCTCCCCCATCCCCGAGATGACGACCTCGCCGGTCTCCTCGTCGAAACGGACGGTGAAGGTGGGGGCCTCCTCAGCGAGGACCTGGAGGGCGCGGGAGAGCCGCGCGCGGTCCTCCCGCGTGGAGGGTGCGACCGCCAGGTCGATAACGGGGGCGGGAAACTCGATCGATTCGAGCAGGATCGGGTGCGCCGCGCTGCAGATCGTGTCTCCGGTCCCCGTCTGGTCGAGCCCGATCACGGCGCCGACCTCGCCAGCGTGCAGCACCCCGATCGCCTCACGCTGGTTGGCGTGCATCGCGTACAGCCGCGCGATCCGCTGCCGTGCACCGCGGTTTGCGTTCAGCACGAAGTCCCCCACCCGCAGCGTTCCAGAGTAGACCCGCACGTACGTCAGCTTGCCCATGTGCCGGTCGGTCTGCACCTTGAAGGCGAGCGCGGCCAGCGGCGCCTCGTCGCTCGCCTGGCGGACGATCTCCACATTCTCCTCCCGGCTCGTCCCGATCGTCGGCGGGAGGTCGACCGGCGAAGGCAGGTAGTCGACAATTGCATCCAACAGCCGCTGCACCCCCTTGTTCTTGAACGCCGCGCCGCACAAAACAGGGATGATCCGTCCGTCGATCGTCGCCTGACGGATCGTCCGCACGAGCGCCTCCCGGCTCGGGGTGACCCCTTCGATGTACTGCTCCATCAGGCCATCGTCCTGCTCGCTCGTCCGTTCGATCAGCGCCTCGCGCGCCGCCTGAGCCCGCGAGAGCAGGTGGTCCGGGATCGGCTCCTCGCGGAGGGTCACACCGCCGGGGGCGTCATCGTAGTAGATGGCCTGCATGTCAAGGAGGTCGATCAGCCCCTGGAAGTTGGCCTCCACCCCGATGGGGATGACGACCGGCAGGGCGTTCGCGTGAAGCTCGTGGCGGATCTCCTCCACCACGCCGTCGAAATCCGCGCCGGTGCGGTCCATCTTGTTGACGAACGCGATGCGAGGGACGCGGTACTTCTCCGCCTGGCGCCACACGGTCTCCGACTGCGGCTCTACCCCGCTCACCGCGCAGAAAATCGCCACGGCCCCATCGAGGACGCGCAGGCTGCGCTCCACCTCCGCAGTGAAATCCACGTGGCCTGGCGTGTCGATGATGTTCACGCGGTGCCCCTTCCAGGACGCCGCCGTCGCCGCGGAGGTGATGGTGATCCCCCGCTCCTGCTCCTGGACCATCCAGTCCATCGTCGCCTCTCCGTCGTGCACCTCGCCGATCCTGTGGTTCCTCCCGGTGAAGTAGAGGATCCGTTCGGTGACCGTCGTCTTGCCGGCGTCAATGTGCGCCATCACGCCGATGTTGCGAATCTTCCTGATATCGAATGTCTTACTCATCGTCCTTTCCTCCAGGCTGCATCCATCCCATCGCGGTCGGCGCCGGCCGCTTCCCTTCGTCCCAATGCGTCCGCCAACACAACGGCTTGAAGTCAGAAAGACAGGGATGGCTGACCGAGGACTGCCGACTTTGGGGTGTAAGGTTAACCCATCGGCCGCGGGATGCAAGCCCGGAGAGGTACCTTCCAAGCAGCGGGTGTTATCCGCCACCGGCCGCGGGAAGGAGGTAGAGCAGGATCGCGAAGTAGTGGCAGATGCTGCCGCCAAGCACGAACAGGTGCCAGATCGCGTGGTTGAAGGGCAGACCCTTCCACGCGAAGAAGACAAGCCCCAGGGTGTAAGCCAGCCCGCCGGCCAGGACGAGGGCCAGGCCCCCGGGGGGGATCCGCGTCAGGAGCTGTCGCGCCGCCACGACGACGAGCCACCCCATGAACACATAGGTGAGGGTGGAGACGATCCGGAACCGCCCGATCAGAAGGACGCTCCGCAGGATCCCGAGCAGCGCCAACCCCCAGACGACCGCCAGCAGGACATGCGCCAACGGACCAGGGATTCCCACGACGAGGAACGGCGTGTAGGTCCCGGCGATAAGGAGGTAGATCGACCCGTGATCGAGGATCCGGAAGACGAGGCGCACCCGGGGCCGCTGGAAGCTGTGGTAGAGCGTGGAGGCGAGGTGCAGGAGGACGAGCGTCGCTCCATACACGCTGAAGCTCACGATCGGAAGCGGCGCCGCACCGCGCAGGGCCGCCCGCGCGATGAGCAGGGCGAGCCCGGCAAGGCTCAGACCCGTCCCGATCCCGTGTGAGACAGCATTCGCGATCTCCTCTCCCCGGCTGTAGTACGCCAGCCGATCCCGGAGATCCACCTCGTCCGCTTTCGCCATCCAATCCTCCTCGCTCGCGCCTCATGGTACTCGAATACGGCGGCGCGCGGGACGGGACCGCTGGGTCCAGTGAGAAACCTGTCTTGAGGTGTTGGTGGACGGCATGTCCCCGCCACAGGTCGCAGCCTTCCTCCCCTATCAGAGGAAGCCGGACCTACCCTTCCAGTTGACAAGCGGCGGGCTGCGCGGTATGAAGGCTTGAGAGGAAACCAAGGGGAGTCAGATGCCGTGAGCACGGGTCGCAGCGGAAAGCAGAAACCGGAACGCGAGACGCACTTGGACGGGGGGAAACGCAAGCCAAGCACAGAACCCACCCTATCCTCGGGCCTGAACACGCTTGTTGCCAAGGGCTTCAGCAGCGCACTCGTTCAGAACCTGCCGGTTTTCTTCGTGGCGATCGATGCAGACGGAAAGACCCAGCTGATGAACGCCGCCATGCTCGACGCCCTGGGGTACACAGCGCAGGATGTCCGCGGCAAGGACTACCTCACGTCCTTCGTCCCGAAGGAGGAGCGGGAGGCGCTCTCCCAGGTCTTCGCCACCCTATCCCGATCCGATCAAACGACCTGGAACAGGAACCGCATCCTCGCCAAGGATGGGCACACCATCGAGGTGGAATGGCGGGGGCGGACGGTCTTCACACCGAACGGCCGATTCGACGGGCTCTTCGGGATCGGGATCGATATCAGCAATCGCCTCCAGGCGGAGAGCGCGCTGCGGGAGAGCGAGGCACGCTACCGCAGCATCTTCGAATCGACCATCGATGCCATCCTTGTCTTTAACCTCGACGGCACGATCGTCGAGGCAAACCCCAGCGCCTACCAGATGTACGGCTACGAGGAAGGCGAACTGATCGGCCTTCCGGCACGCAAGATTATCCACGCCGACTACTACCATCGCTTCACCAACTTCCGCCGCGCCCTCGAGAAGGGCCAACTGTTCGTCTCGCGCTCGATCAACCTCCGCAAGGACGGGTCGGCGTTCGATGTTGAGGTCCACGGCGCTCAGTTCACCTTCCGTGACCGACCCCACCTGTTGACCGTCATTCGGGACATCGAGGACCGGGTAACGGCCGAGCGGGCCCTGGAGGGCACACGGCGAAAGGTGGAACGGCTGCACGAGGTGGCGCACACCCTGGAGGCCTGCGAGATCGAGAAGAACGTCTATCGAATCACCGTTCAGGCCGCCGAGGAGATCCTCGATTTCGCGTTCTGCTCGCTCGACATCGTGGTCGGGGAGGAGCTTGTCGTCAAAGCGACCTCAAGCGAGCTGCCGGCCGGCGCCAGCCGCGGCACCCCGCTGTCCGAGGGTGGACTTGCGGCCAAGACCTATAACACGCGTCAGACAATCACCTTCGGCTGTCTCGCCGACGTGCCAGAGGCCCGGCCGACCCGGTCGGAGTTCCAATCGGGGATCAGCGCTCCGATCGGGGAGTTCGGCGTCTTCCAGGTCGCCTCGCCGGAGAAGCACGCGTTCTCCGAGGAGGATGTCCGCCTCCTCGAGCTTCTCCTCGGCCACACTGGCGAGGCGATCAAACGGATCCGGCTGCAGAATGAGCTCAAGGAGCAGGCGATCCGCGACCCGCTGACCGGGGTCTACAATCGCCGCTACTTCAACCAGATCATCGCCCAGGAGAGGAACCGCGCGAAGCGGTATGACCACCCGATCACCTTCCTGATGATCGACGTCAACCGGTTCAAGGAGATCAACGACCGCTTCGGCCATCAGACCGGAGACAAGGTCCTCCAGACCGTGGCATCGCTCTTGGCAGGGGAGGTCCGGGAGACCGATCTCGTGGTGCGCTACGGCGGCGACGAGTTCCTGATCGTCCTTCCAGAAACCGATGAGGAAACCTCGGCGTTGCGCCGTCGGATCGAGGCGGCGATCGACGTTCGAAACGGAGCAGGTGAGCTGCTCCCGTTCCCGGTGACCCTGTCTATCGGAAGCGCCCACTGGGAGCCCGGTCCCGACCGTCCGCTCGAGGCTGTCCTCGCCGAGGCTGATCGGCGGATGTACGAGCGCAAGAGGCGCGGGGACTCTGTCTAGGGCGGGGCGTCGCCCACGAGCCGCATCTCCAGGGGCGGCCGGAGCCTCCTCTTCGTTCGAAGGCACGCGTGTAGGGGCGCGCCCTGTAACGATGAAGCGATAAACTCCCTTCAAAAAAGGCGTTGCGCGGGCGACGCGTTGACAGGGAACGCGCACAGTCGCATGATATCGGGAAAACAACACGATCGAGATCTCAGAAGAGAAGGGGAAAAGCCCCACGACCCAGCCCAGGAAGGAAGGTGAGCAGGATGGACGAGATGCCTCGACTGGTCGCCCTGGAGGACTACGAGCGGCTCATCAGTTCTGAAGCGGTTGACCGGATCGTGAAGAAAGCGGAACCCCTGCAGGATCTCCGCGTGGCCTACATCAACTCGACCTACTACGGAGGCGGGGTCGCCGAACTCCTCTCCTCACTGACCCTGCTCTTGAACAGCGTGGGCGTGAGGACCGGCTGGCGGGTGATCCAGGGATCCCCGGACTTCTTCAGCATCACAAAGAAGATGCACAACGCGCTTCAAGGCGGAGAGATCAACCTGACGCCGCGCAAGAAGCGGATCTACGAGGAGGTCATCTACGAGAACGCGATCCGCAATCACCTGGCGCACGACATCGTCATCATCAACGATCCGCAACCGCTGGGGATGATCGCCCACTACAAGAAGAAGGGCCCCTGGATCTGGCGCTGCCACGTCGACCTGACCGATCCGAACCCCGCGGTGTGGCGCTACCTCGTCCCGTTCATCGAGCGCTATGATGCCGTGATCCTGAGCATCCCCGAGTACAGGCAGGTGCTCCGCACGCCGCAGGTCTTCTTCATGCCAGCGATCGATCCGTTCTCCATCAAGAACCGGGAGCTGAGCGAGGAGGAGCTCGACGAGCGGCTCTCCCGCTACGATATTCCCACCGACCTTCCCCTGGTCGTGCAGATCTCGCGTTTCGACCGGTGGAAGGACCCCGAGGGCGTGATCCGGGCGTTCAAGATCGCGCGCAAGGAGGTAGACGCCACGCTGGTCCTTTTGGGGAACGTGGCGACCGACGACCCGGAGGGTGAGCGCGTCTACCACTCGCTCCTGCGCGAGCGTGAGGAACGGATCCTCATCTTGAGCCGGGAGGACACCGCCCTGGTCAATGCGCTCCAGCGGCGTGCCGCGGTGGTGCTCCAGAAGTCGCTGCGCGAAGGGTTCGGCCTCACCGTCGCCGAGGCGATGTGGAAAGGCACGCCGGTCATCGGCGGCAACGTCGGCGGAATCCGCCACCAGATCCAGGACGGGGTGAACGGCTTCCTCGTTTCCTCGGTGGACGAGGCGGCCTCGCGGATCGTCCAGATGCTGAAGGATTCCGATCTGCGCGGGCGGATGGGGCGGGCGGCCCGGCGGACGGTGCAGGAGAGGTTCCTGCTCTCCCGCTACCTCGAGCAGTACCTCGACCTGTTCGGATCGTTCGAGACGGTCTACACGCTGCGCGTCTCAAGCCCCGTCCTGCAGGGCTAGTCCAGCCGACCGGGGCGCGGAGGGGACGACCATGCAGCAGCAGACCGGGGAGCACGAGGCACAGCCGGAGCGAACCGGACCGTCCGTCGGGCTGCAGGTTGTCGAGGCTGCCGTCTTCCTCTTCCTCATCATCCCCTCCCTCGCCTTCTCGTTCTTCGCCGTCGGCCAGGGCAGCGGGTTCGTCCTCACCGCCATCGCCACGATCCTGCGAGACCTCGCGCTCGTCGGTCTGATCCTCCTCTTCCTGTGGCGAAACCGCGAGACGACGCGGGCCATCCTCTGGACCTCGCGGCACCTCGGCCGGGAGATCCTCCTGGGGCTCGTTTTCTTTGTCCCGGTCTCCTTCGGCGCGAGCCTGCTTGACGGGCTCCTTCGTTCGACCGGCCTGCCCTCGCCGCCGAGCTCCCTTCCGGCGGGCCTGCTACCGACCGGGCCGATGCAGACCGTCCTTGCCGCCCTTCTGCTCTGCGTCGTCGCCTTCTCCGAGGAGACGATCTTCCGCGGGTACCTCCTCCTCCGCTTTCGGGCGATCACCCGCAGCCCGGGGCTCGCCGTGCTCCTCTCTACCCTGGTCTTCTGCCTGGGGCACGGCTACGAGGGCGCTGTGGGGATCGTGACCGTGGCCGTCCTGGGGGGCACCTACGCCATCATCGCGCTGTGGCGCGGAAGCCTCGTCGCCCCGATGGTCATGCACCTCCTCCAGGACCTCTTGGTCATCGTCATCCTGCCGGCCCTGGGCTGGCGATGAGGCGGCTGGCCGGGCGAGGAGAGCCTCGATTCGGGTCAGCGCCCGCAGGCCGGGGGGAGCGGCTCCTCCGAGAACAGCGACTGATCGATCCGCCGAAAGTCCTCGAACCGGTAGCCTTGCGCCTCGAGCCGTGTGATGATCCCCGAGAGGGTCGCCTCGGGAAGGGTAGGGGCTCGGCTGAGGATCCAGCCGTACCGGTAGCTCGGGTGTCCGACCACGGCGTACCGGTAGTCGGGGTCGAGGTCGATCACCCAGTAGTCTCCGGGGAACAGCCACAGGCCCAGGAACGACACGAAGGAGACCTTGAGCTTCATCGGTTGTTGGGGGTCTGGAGCCCAGGCCCGGCCCACGGCGCGTTGCGGTTTGCCGTCCGCGCCGTAGCACGTGTTGAGGACCTCGATCTGGCCGTTTGCAAGCAGGGTGTACTGCGCCGTTGTGCCACGGACGCAGCCGCGCTCGAAGCTTGTGGGGATGCTCGCGACTGCGTACCACAGCCCCATGTACCGCTCGACATCGAGCCGGTCGACGACCATCGGGGCCGCGCGGCCAGCCGTTCCCAGCCCGATCAGTACGGAGAATGCCGCCATCAGCACCGCTAGCCTCCTCTTCCTCATCGATCTCCTTCCTGCTCGTCCATCCTGTTGAGCTTAGCGTAAAACACACGGCCGAGGAAAAAAAGGAGCCGTTGGTGGCACGGGCCGCCCAGTCGCGCTCAAATGACAACCAGCACCGCCGGTTCGCGTTCCACCTGCTGTTGGACGTCGTCGGGCGCGGACGCAACCCCGCGGCCTTTGCACGGTGGCCGCCGGCGTGGGGCGTCTCGAGGGCGAGGTATCGCCACATTGCGGAACCGAACCACAGGGCAATGACAGGACTTTCTCCCCCTTGTGGCACCGAGGCGGGATGAGCATCCGCAGCTTCCGGCTGTCCTTGACAGCATGCCTCCTGTGGATACACTCCGGGGACTTTTGCCGGCCGTCTTCGGCCGGAGGGACGGAGGAACGGCCATGCGAGGATTGAGGAACTGGGCCGCGGATGCGGAGGCCTGGTACGCGGCGAACGGCCTGGCGAACCTGGTGATGGGGACCTCGTCGGTCCTCGTCCCCCTGATGATCGCCGAGGTCCTCCACAACTCCGTGGCCGAGCTGGGCATCCTGTCGAGCATCGTCAGTCTGGTGGGGGTGATCGGAAGCCTGGTCTGGGGGCGTCTCTCCGACGCTGCCTCCCACCGCAAGCCGTTCATGGTCGTCGGGTTCGCTGGCGTGAGCCTGGGGTTCGCCGGAATCGCCGTCGCGCCGTCGTTCACCGTCCTGCTCGTCCTCAACATGGGCCTCAACTTCTTCTGGGTCGCCAACACGGCGGTGAACGTCCTCGTGACGATCGAGAACCAGGATCAGCGCCACTGGGAACGACGGATCGGGCACCTGAACCAGGTCGGCGCGATCGGCTGGGTCGCGGGGCTGGCCTTCGGAAGCGTCGCCCTGGCGGTGGCCGGCCGGTTCATCGCCGAGACCCTCGCCATCCGGCTCTTGTTCGGCGTGCTCGCGCTTGGCGCCGCAGGGGCGAGCCTGCTGGCCGCCCGGTTCGTTCCCTATGCCGCCCCGCGCTTCACGCAGCGGCGGTTCCGGGGCGCCACCCTCGCCCTGGGGAACTTCTTCTTCGAGCGCGGGCGGTTCGGCCCGCAACACCTCTACCACCTCCTTCGGCCGCAGCGGCTGCCGGTACTGCTCTGGGGCAAGGGGGGGTTGCGCAAGGAGACCAAGCGGTTCCTCCTGGCGACGCTCCTGGCGTTCACCGCGATCGGCTTCTTCGGGGTGCCGTTGCCGCTCTTGCTGGCGCAGCGGTTCGCGTTCTCCTCAGCCATGGTCTTCCTGTACTTCGTTGTGCTGAACACCGGTGTGGTTCTCGCCTACCCGTTCGCCTCCCGCCGGATCAAGCGCCTGGGGAACAAATCCGTGCAGATGGGCGCGCTGGGGGTCCGCCTCCTCCTCTTCCTCGCCGCGGCGATCTTCCTTTCGGTCACAAGCGCCGTGCCGCCCGCCTGGATCCTCGCCCCCTACTTCCTAGCGATCGGGATCAGCTGGTCGTTCTTCCAGTTGTCCGGCGTCGCGCTCGCCTCCCGGCTGGCCAAACCCGAGAACCGCGGTCAGACCCTCGGCCTGTACAACGCGATCGCGGGCGTGGGCACGATCTTCGCCGGTGTGACCAGCGGGTTCCTCGCCGCCCGCGTCGGCTACCAGATGACCTTCTTGGTGGCGGCCGTGTTCCTCATCGTCGCCCTGTTCGTCCTGCACCGGCTCTCTGCACCGGCCGATGCCTCACAGGAAGAGCCGGTTCCCGTCCGCACGAGGCAGAAACAGGAACACGGAGCGTTCGCGAGGGAGAGCTCCCCCCAACCGAAGGCCGTCTCTTCTTAAGCCGAGAGTCGCTAGTCGGGCCCCGTCCGCTTGCAGGGTCCGGCTCCCTGGATACACTGGACCCGCGTAGGCAGGTGGTCCGGGAGTGAGCGAAACGGTTCTCGAGGTCGAGTCGGTCAGCAAGCAGTTCGCGTCGGTCAAGGCCGTGGACGCGATCTCCTTCACCGCAAACCGCGGGGAGATCCTTGGCCTGCTCGGTCCGAACGGCGCGGGCAAGACCACGACGATCCGCATGATCATGGGGATCGTGCCGCCCGACGCCGGAGCGATCCGCTTCACGTTTGACGGGACCTCCACGGCGCTCGACAAGGAACGGATCGGCTACCTTCCCGAAGAGCGTGGCCTCTACGATGACGCACGGGTTCTCGACGTCCTCGTGTACCTGGCGCAGCTCAAGGGGATGACGCGCGACGCGGCGCGCAAGAGCGCCCGCGCGTGGCTCGCGCGGCTCGAGCTCGCCGACCGGGCCGCGGAGCGGATCGAGCGGCTTTCCAAGGGGATGGCGCAGAAGGTCCAGTTCATCGCGGCGATCCTCCACCGGCCGGACCTCCTCGTCTTGGACGAACCATTCGCCGGCCTCGACCCGGTCCACCAGGATCTCTTCGAGGGGATCATCCGCGAGCTGCGCGACGAGGGGATGACGATCCTCCTCTCCTCGCACCAGATGAACCGCGTGGAGGCGCTGTGCGACCGGATCTTCCTCATGAACGGTGGTCGACGGCTCCTCTACGGGATGCTCGAGGCGCTCAAGGAGGCGCACGGCGAGCACGCGGTCCGGCTGCACTTCTCCGGCGATCCGGGCTCCCTAAAGCAGGATTCGCGGATTCGCGACCTGACGCTTGCCGGCGACCGGGCGGCGTTCACCCTGCGGCGCGGGGTCGATCCGGACCGCTACCTGCGGGGGATCCCCGAGGACATCACGATCCGCGAGATCGCGATCGAGTGGCCAGGGCTCCACGAGCTGTTCGTCGCCGCGGTCAAGGGGGCGCACGATGAAGCTTCGTAGGGTGATCCGCTGGGAGTTCTCGCGCACCGTCAGAAGCGCGCAGTTCCTGACATTAACGCTCGCTATTCCCGTGATCCTCGCCATTGCGGCGGCCGTCGTGACGTTGGCGCGGCGGGGCGCCCCGATCGGCAGCGGAAACGCATCCGAGCCGCTGCCGCTCCTCGTCGCCCTCGTCTTCGCGATCGTCCTGTTCGTCGCGAGCTTCATCTCCGGCGTGATGACGCTCTACTCCGTGGTCAAGGAGAAGCGCAACCGTGTCGTCGAGCTGCTCCTGTCGAGCATCTCGCCGTCCACGCTGATGGCGGGAAAGATCATCGGGCTGGGAATCGCTGGGCTCCTGCAGGTGACAGTCTGGGTGGCGGCCGGCTACGTGATCGCCAGCCGGTTCCTGCCGCTCTCGCTCGGCCTCGTCACTTCCATCGAGTGGATCACCTTCCCGCTCTACTTCATCCTCGGGTTCCTCCTGACCGCCGCACTCTACGGCGCGCTCGGCGCGGCGATGAAGGACGTCCAGTCCGGGGGAGCGGCCGGTCTGCTCGGCATGATCCCGGTCATCCCGATGTGGTTTTCCGCAGTCATCATCAAGTTTCCCAACAGCCTCGGGGTGCAGCTCGCGGGGTTCTTCCCTCCCTTCACCCCCGTGGTCATGATGCTCCGCATCGCCGCGGTCCCGATGATGTCCGAGGGGACAAAGGCCGTTCCGCTCTGGCAGGTCGCCCTCAGCCTGGTCACCCTGTCGGCCGGCGTCTATCTCGTCATGCGGTTCGCCGCGCGGGTGTTCGAGATCGGGATGCTGATGTACGGAAAGAGCGCGAGCCTGAGCGACTTCTGGCGGTTCGGGCTGCGCCGCGGGAGAGGGCCACGCCGCGGCGGGGCGTCGCCGTGAGGGCGTTCCGGCTGCCTGACGGGGAGGGGACGCTCCGTTACCACGACCTGCCGGGTGACGCGCCGAGCCTCGTCTTCCTGCACGGCCTGGGGTCCGCGTCATCCGCAGCGTTCCCGCGGATCCTCCGCCACCCGCGGCTCGCCGGTCACCGCGCGCTGCTCGTCGATCTCCTGGGGTTCGGGTACAGCGACCGGCCGCCGGCGTGGAGCTACACGCTCGAGGCGCACGCCCGCACGGTCGAGGCGCTGCTCGACGCCCTCGGCGTCCGCAGATGCATACTCGTCGGGCACAGCATGGGCGGGTCGATCGCGATCCTCGTTGCGGAAGCGCGGCCGGACCTCGTCGGGAACCTCGTCGTCGCCGAAGGAAACCTCGAGCCTGGCCCGGGAACCGTGAGCGGCCCGGTGGCCGCCCAGTCCGAGGCGCGGTACGTCGCTCGCGGGCACGCAGCCATGATCGCGGCGGTGGACCGGCAAGGTTTTGCGGACTACGCCGGGACGCTGCAGGCATCCGACGCGCGCGCGATGCACCGAAGCGCGGTCTCCCTGATCGCGCCGCGCGACCCGAGCCTGCGCGACCGCCTCTACGCCCTGCCGATGCCCTGCGCGTACCTCTTCGGTGCGCACAGCCTGCCTGACCCAGATGTGGAGCAGCTGGCGGCACGCAGGATCCGCGTGGGGGTGGTGCCGGACGCCGGGCACGACATGATGGGGGACAATCCCGACGGTTTCGCGGACGCGCTCGCCGAGGCGATCGCTGGCTGGCCCGGCAGCTGATGCCTCCCATCGATCACGATTTCTTCGGTGAAGGGCGCCAAGAAAAGGGAATCCTGAAGGCAGGGTGAGAGAAGATGACAAAGGACAGGAAGCAGGACGTGGTCTGCCAGGTCTGCAAGAAGCAGAAGAAACGAAGCGAGGTGGTGCCGGCGGAGCTCGTGCGCGAGCCGCTGGCCCAGATGATCCGCAAGGACCATCAGGACTGGTCTTCCGAGGGCTACATCTGTCTCGACGACCTCAACGCGTTCCGGGCAGGCTACGTGAAGAGCGTCCTCGAGACGGAGAAGGGGGAGCTGTCGACCCTCGAAGAGGAGGTCATGGACAGCCTCCGGCAGCAGGATCTCGTGTCGGAGAACATCAACGTCGAGTTCGACCAGGCTCGAACGTTCGGCGAACGCGTCTCCGACCGGCTCGCCGACCTGGCGGGCAGCTGGCGGTTCATCAGCATCTTCGGTGCTGTTCTGCTTGTATGGATCCTCGTAAACTCCATAGCCCTCTTGTGGAGGCCGTTCGACCCCTACCCCTACATCCTGCTCAACCTCCTGCTCTCCTGCCTGGCGGCGATCCAGGCGCCGGTGATCATGATGAGCCAGAACCGACAGGAGTCACGCGACCGGCTGCGCGCCGAGCAGGACTACGTGATCAACCTCAAGGCCGAGCTCGAGATCCGGCATCTGCACGAGAAGCTCGACCACCTGCTGCGCAAGCAGTGGGAGCGGCTGCTCGAGATCCAGGACATCCAGCTCCAGCTGATGGAGGATCTGACCCGCAAGGGCAAACGCTGAACCTGGTTCGCTCCCCGCACGCGCCAGATAGGGGGCCGATGAACCCAGGCGACCCAGCCGGCCCGAGCCCCTCGTTCAGAGTCAAGAGTCCAAAGTCAAGGGCTCAGAGTCACGAATCGCCAGTCGGAAGTTATGAGTCGACTGCCAATCCCTTTCAGTCAGTTGATGAATCCGGCGAGGAGACGAGCTACCACGCCTGCGGTCTTGGTGCAAAGGCCAAATAAAAAGGGGATAGGCTACTTTTTTTCTGTTGATCTGAGATCACGCCCGATGGCACGCAACGGTTGATCCCACATCAGAGATGACCCCAAAAAAGTAGCCTGTTCCCTTTTTCAATCAACGCGACGGATCCCCGTCATGCCTGCCCGACCCCTGGCCCCCTTGGCGTCCGACTTTCTTCTTTAGGCTGAAGTTCCTGAGCCTGAAATGACGAGAGTGGCGTTGGGTTGGGGGTTC
>CAZBWD010000009.1:0-18916 GCA_964495585.1 uncultured Thermotogae bacterium | reverse complement strand
CGCCAGTGGCCTCGTCCCCCGTGACCCCGTCTGCACCGCACGGTGACGAACCCGTGAGTTTCGATGCGAGCGCGGCCCACGACCCGGACGGTTCGGTCGTGAAGTACGAATGGGACTTTGACGGAGACGGCGTTTTCGATCGCACCACCACGACGCCGACGACGACCTACACCTACCCCACGAGCGGGGCGAAGAAGGTCACCCTACGCGTCACCGACAACCAGGGAGCGACCGGCACGTCCGCTGTCACGGTGAACGTGGCCAAGCTCTCGGTGAAGGTCACTCGGACGATCTCGACGATCGCCGCCCTGCCGGGAACCACGTTCCTGGTCGTCGTGCGGATCGAGTCTGAGACGGACCTCGCGGGTGTCGGCCTGCAGGAGAGCCTGCCGGTCGGCTGGAAGATCAAGCCGATAGAGAACGCGGGCGCCGCGTTCAAGCGGGCCACCGTGCAGTGGGTGTTCATCGACCAGATCAAGGCGGGAACGACGAAGGTCATCTCCTATGAGGTGACGGTCCCGTCGAGCGATGCGTTGCTCTCGACGTCGCTTCCGGTCTGCTTCAGCATCACGGGGACCTTCCAATCGCGGACCCCCGAGCTGAGCCTGCCGGTGCAGGGCGACTCGAAGGTGGAGATTGACGACGCACTTCCGCTCAAGACGGCGATCGCCCACCTCGTGCCGCGCACGAGCCCGGACGGGCAGGACACGGTCGACCTGCGCCTCTCGCAGAAGATCGACCCGAATCAGCTGACCCGGGCGATCCAGATGTGGCAGGACGAGGAGCCGGTCCCCTGGACCCAGGGCGCCCTGATCACCCTCGAGGCGATGAAGGAGCTGTCGGCCTACGCGTACACCTGCACGCCGGTTGACCTGCCGCTTCCGGCCGTACCGACAGCGAAGATCACCGCGGTGCGGACGATCGCCACGCCGGTCCCCTGTGGGAACGTGCTCCTGAACTACTACGGCCCCGATGGGACCGCGCAGGGGAACACGTTCACCGTCAAGGTGGAGATCAGCGCCGATCAGGACCTGTATGGCGTTGGGCTCGCCGAGGTGCTGCCGACCGGTTGGACGGTGACGCCGCTCGAGAACAGTGGATTCACCTACAAGGCCGCGAAGACGCAGTGGCTCCTCCCGAGCAAGCTTCCGACGGGGACAATAGCCACGATCATCTACCAGGTTGAGGTACCGCAGTCCGCGTCGATCGAGACGTCGGGCAACAACCCGTGCTACGTGAGCGGGAACGACATCTCCGGCGTGGCGGACGCCGCCCTGCCGTGCATGAACGTCCCGGTCTCCGGCGACAGCGCAGTAGCCGTGAGCGACTGTGTCTCGGTGCTCGTGGCGATCTCGCGCTGGGACGTCACGAACGACCGACTCGACCTGAGCCTGTCCAACAAGATCTCGTTCCAGCAGGTTCAGCGGGCGGTCGCCTTCTGGCTCGAGGACGAGGTCGTCCCGCGGACCTGCGGCCAGACGGTCACCTACGAGACCCTGAAAACGGTCATCGCCTACTGGCTGACGAACACCGACATCTGCGATCCGCTGCCTGGTTCGATGGCGGCACCGTGCAGCCCCGAAGTGCTGCCCTGTCCACCGACGACGAGATAGCGGGAACGGATGAAATGGTCAGCGTGCAATAGGAGATGATATCGATGAGAAGACACGACGTTCTGGCGAGGGGGAGACCCCTCGCCTTTCTCTTCTTGGCTCTCGTACTCGTGACGGTCCCGCTCGTGGGCCAGAGCACCTCACCGCTTCAGGTCCAGCAGACCCTCGACACCCGGCAGATCTACGTCTCCGGAACCGGGACGCCAGACCAGGCGAAGCTCAACCTGATCCTCACTGGGTCGGGTCCGGCCGGACGATACCCGATCGACTGCCTGTTGGTCATCGACACCTCCGCCACGGCGAACCTCGCCACGGCCGATCAGGTCGCCTTCGACCTGATCGACCACCTCTCGCGGCAGGATCGCGTGGGGATCCTGACCTTCGCGAGCAACGCGCAGCTTGCCGTGCCGCTCGCGGGGAACCAGTCCCGGCTCAAGTCGACGATCGCCGACCTCAAAACCGGCGGGAAGACCGCCCTCGGGGACGCCCTGCAGACAGCGCGGCAGGAGTTCCTACAGAACGGCCGCCCTGACGCCGTCTGGGTCGAGATCCTCTTGACCGACGGCCAGAGCGACACCGGCCGCCCCCCGAGCGGGGAGGCCGCGATCGCCAAGGAGGCGGGGATCAAGATCGCCCCGGTCGGCATCGGGATCCTGATCAACCGTGCGCTGCTCGAGGAGCTCGCCGGCAAGACGGGGGGTCTCTTCTTCCCGCGCCCGACCGCGACGACGGTCTCCCAGATTATGGACCTACTCTCGGTCAAGAACGCCGCGCAGGACATCGTGATCAAGACCGTCCTCCCGGCGGGGCTCCGCTTCGTCGGGGCGACCAGCACCCCGCACAGCGTGCGCTCGAACCCCGACGGCACGACCTCGCTCACGTGGGATATCCCGCAGCTTCCGATCGGCACGGAATGGAAGACCCAGGTCAGCCTGACGGCGACATCAGCCGGGACATGGACGATCGACCAGAGTGCCGGGATCACGTACACGAACTTCCGCGGCGCGGACGGGACGCTCTCCCTCCCGAACCTGACGATCACCGCGATCACCGCGATCACCCCGCCGCCGCCACCCACCCCGCCCACAGCGGACTTCTCAGTGGAGCCTGCTTCGCCGACCGCGAGGGAACAGGTTGCCTTCCACGATCGGTCGAGTGACCCGGACGGCACGGTCGTCGCCTGGGCCTGGAGCTTCGGCGACGGAACCACGAGCAAGGATGAGAACCCTGTACACACCTACGCCCACAGCGGGAGCTACCCCGTCTCCCTCGTCGTGACGGACGACGACGGCCTGGCTTCGAAGGCGTTCTCCAAGACGCTCCGCGTCCGAGATGCGAGCCCCGTCGCCCGGTTCGACGTCCTCCCCGCTCAGCCGCGGCTGGGGACGGAAACGACCTTCGACGCCAGCAAGTCCTACGATCCGGACGGGCACATCGTCTCTTACTCCTGGGACTTCAACGGCGACGGCGAGTTCGATGCCACCTCCGCGAACCCCACCGCGACCACCCTCTTCTCCAAGGCAGGGGAGACGGCGGTGATCCTCAAGGTGACCGACAATGAAGGCGCGACCACCACGGCGAAGAAGACCATCAATGTCCTGCCGAGCCTCAGCGTGAGCCGCACGATCGATACCTGCCTGCCGAACGACGAAACGATCGCCGGAGGCGGCGTGGAGGTGACGGTGACGATCACCGCGAACACCCAAATCCACGGACTGTCCCTGCACGAGAACCTCCCGGAGGGGTGGAGCTTCACGCCGGTCGACAACGGCTCGGCGACCCTGAAGAAGGACTCGATGGACTGGCTGTTCCTCGAGACCCTGAAGGCCGGGGATCAGCGCGTCATCCAGTACGCGCTGACTGCGCCCCAGACCGGTTCTCAGACGCAGGAAACCTCGGTCTCGATCGATGGGACCGTGGCCAGCGCCTCGCCGAAACTGTCGCAGATGGTGCTCGGCGAGGATAAGATCATGCTGGTGCCGACGCTCCCGATTCCGGTCGTCATCTCCCGATGGGACACGAAGAACGACACGATCAACCTCTGCCTGCCACAGGAGATCGCGTTTGACCAGATACAGTACGCCGTCTCATTGTGGCTCTCCGGGAAGCCGGTCCCCCACACCGGGGATCAGACGATCACCCTGAGCGTCATGCGAGACCTGATTGCCTATTGGCTGACGAATACTCCGGCGCAGGATCCGCTCCCCTAGGGGCGGATCCCGCCGGTTGAGGAGGGGGGAATGAAAAGACGAACACGGCATGTCGCACTCTGGTTCGGCCTGTTGCTGCTCGCCGTGGGGTTTGCGGTCTTCGGAGGTGAGCCCGGCTTCACGGTGTCGGACTACAACCCCGCCGTGGGGGCGACCGTGCAGTTCTCGGTGAGCTACCCGACGAGCGGGGCGCAGTACGCCTGGGACTTCGACGGCAATGGGACCTACGAGATGACCACGACACAACCCACGCTCGAACATGCCTTCACGACGCCGGGGGTCGTACAGGTCTCCCTGCGAGTGACCGACGTTGGCGGACGGGTCACGGCGTGGCGTCGGGGGCTGCTCGTCGGGGAGTCCTCGCTCTACGCCGTCCGGGCGGTGAGTAAGGCCGCGGACGGCACGATCCTCGTCGACGTCACGCTGTATGCCCGCTCGGAGATCCGCGCCCCCGGCCTGGAGGAACGGATCCCCCAGGGCTGGCAGATCGAGATCGTCAATGCGGGAAACGCGGTGACCAAGAGAGTCGGAAACGACCTCCAGGTCCTGTCGCTCAACCCGATCGCGGCGGGCGACACCTGGACGTTCACCTACCGCCTGCACCCGCCCTACGGCGCCGGATCCCCCACGTTCTCCGGAACCGTGAGCGGCTACGGGGACAAGCGGGTGACGGCCACGGTCTGCGGGGACACGATCGTCCCCAACTAGGCCAACCCATCTCACACGACGGACCGGGCGCGTGGCACACGCCGCGCGCCCGGTCCCGCTTCTCCCCTTCCAGAGCCGGACGGCCGTCCTTGGCGTTGTCCACCCGCGGACGGAAGATTATACTGCGGACGTAGGAAGAGAGTCCGGGAGGATTTGATGCTACTGATCGAAGATATCGCAGCGCGAGAGATCCTCGATTCGCGGGGCAACCCGACGATCGAGGTCGACGTCGTCCTGGAGGACGGGACCTACGGCCGGGCGGCCGTCCCCTCCGGGGCATCGAAGGGGAGCGCCGAGGCGCTCGAACTGCGTGACGGGGATCCGGAACGGTTCCACGGGAAGGGCGTCACCCAGGCCGTGGAAAACGTCGTCGAGGAGATCGCACCGGCCATCGTGGGCCAGGACGTGCTCGCCCAGGAGAAGATCGACCATCTGTTGATCGAACTCGACGGCACGGACAACAAGAGCCGGCTCGGGGCGAACGCGATCCTCGGGGTCTCCCTGGCGACCGCGCACGCCGCGGCGGAGAGCCTCGACCTGCCGCTCTTCCGGTACATCGCCGGGACCCGCAAGCCGCTTTTGCCGATCCCGTTGATGAACGTGCTGAACGGCGGCGAGCACGCTGACAACAACCTCGACATCCAGGAGTTCATGCTCGTTCCGATCGGCGCCTCGTCGATTCACGAGGCGGTCCGCGCCTGCTCCGAGGTCTTCCACACGCTCAAGGGGATCCTGAAGGATCACGGTCTGTCGACCGCCGTGGGGGACGAGGGAGGCTTCGCGCCGAACCTCGAGGACAACGAGGAGGCACTGCAGCTCCTGGTGACGGCGATCGAGAAGAGCGGGTATCTCCCCGGGGAGGAGATCGCCCTGGCGATCGACGCGGCAGCCAACAGCTTCTACCAGGCCGGCAGCTACCGGTTCACGACCGGCGGGAAAACCGAGACCCTCCCAGCCGAGGCGCTCGTCTCGATCTACGAGCAGTGGGTCGCCGGCTACCCGATCGTCTCGATCGAAGACGGCCTCGCCGAGGACGACCGCAGCGGCTGGAAGCACCTGACGGCGAGGCTCGGCGCCCGCATCCAGATCGTGGGGGACGACATCTTCGTCACCAACCCGCAGCGCCTCCAGGATGGAGTCGACGCGGGGATCGCCAACTCCATCCTCATCAAGCTGAACCAGATCGGGACCGTGTCCGAGACCCTCCTCACGATGGACATCGCGCACTTTGCGGGTTACACGAGCGTGGTCTCTCACCGCTCCGGGGAAACCGAGGACACCTCGATCGCGGACCTCGCCACGGGGACCGCCTGCGGGCAGCTCAAGAGCGGATCGATGTCCCGCAGCGAGCGGATCGCCAAGTACAATCGCCTCCTGCGGATCGAGGAGGAAGAGGAGTTGGAGATCGCCGCCTGGCCGGCGCGCTTCCGGCCATAGAAAGGAGCACCGGGTGTGAAGAGGGAGAGGGGGGTCGGCCGGGGGAGATCGCCGGAGCGCCGAAAACGGCCCCGTTGGCGGCCACGGCACGTGCTGTTCGTCATTGTGTTCGTCGCCCTTGGTCTGCTCACCTCGATCTACATCACCCGCGCCCTCCAGATCGGACACCTACAACACCAGATCGGAACGCTCTTGGAACAGGAGAAGACCGCCCTCGACCGGCAGACCGCCCTACGCGCCCGGCTCGCCCAGAAGGACGACCCCGCCGCGATCGAGCAGGTCGCCCACGAGAAGCTGGGGCTCGTGATGCCCGGCGAGGAGAAGGTCATCTTCGTCCAGAAAGGGGACTAGGCCGGTGACCGCGCGATTCATCCACCTTCACACTCATTCCGAGTACAGCCTGCTCGACTCCTCGTGCAAGATCCCGGCGCTCCTCGACCGGGCGCAGGCCTGCGGCATGGACGCCCTCGCCCTGACCGACCACGGTGTGATGAGCGGGACGGTCAAGTTCTACCGCGAGGCCAAGCGCCGCGGGGTGAAGCCGATCATCGGCTGCGAGGTCTACCTCGCCCCGGGGGATCACCGTGAGCGGCGGACGCAGGACGGGCAGCGCTACTTCCACCTCGTTCTGCTTGCCAAGGACGAGCAGGGCTACCGCAACCTCGTCAGCCTCGTCAGCTTGGCCCACACCGAGGGGTTCTACTACAGGCCGCGCGCCGACAAGGAGCTCCTCCACCTGTACCACGACGGCCTGATCGCGCTCTCCGCCTGCCAGAGCGGGGAGATCCCCCGTCTGTTGCTCGCCGACCGCTTCGACCAGGCCGCAACCGCGGCAGCGCAGTACGCGGAGATCTTCGGCGAGGAGAACTTCTACCTCGAGCTGCAGGACCACGGCACGCCACGTGACAGGCAGCTACGCGAGCAACTCGTCGAGCTGTCGCGGCACACCGGCCTGCCACTGGTAGCGACGAGCGACGTCCACTACCTGGTGCCGGAGGACCGGCTCGCCCACGAGGTGCTCCTGAACATCCGGGCGAACAAGAAGCTCGCCGACGAGGACCGGATGCAGTTCGACGGAGAGGGGTACCACTTCCGCACGCCGGAGGAGATGGCGACGCTGTTCGCCGAGGTGCCGGAGGCGATCGAGAACACCGGCCGCATCGCAGACCGCTGCAATCTCGAGATCCCGCTCGGCCATACGGTCATGCCGCCGTTCCCGCTTCCCGATGGGGTGGTCGATGCCGATGCCTACCTGCGCGACCTCGCCTATGCGGGAGCACGCCGGCTCTACGGCGAGCCGGGCGAGGACGTGAGGCAGCGGCTCGACTACGAACTCGGTGTCATCGCCCGGATGCAGTACGCGACCTACTTCCTCATCGTGTGGGACTTCGTCCGTTTCGCGAACGATCACGGGATCCCGGTCGGCCCGGGACGCGGTTCTGCCGCGGGAAGCCTGGTCTCCTACTGCATCGGGATCACGCGCGTCGACCCGCTCAAGTACAACCTGATCTTCGAGCGGTTCCTGAACCCCGACCGCGTCAGCATGCCGGACTTCGACATCGACTTCTGCGTCAAGGGACGCGACCGGGTGATCGACTACGTACGGGAACGCTACAGCCACGAGAAGACCGCGCAGATCGCCACCTACGACCGGATGGCCGCGCGCAGCGTCATCCGCGACGTCGGCCGGGTGCTCGGCGTGCCGTACGCGGCGACCGATCAGCTCGCCAAGCTGATCCCGTTCGGCCACACCCTGAAGTCCGCCCTCGCGCAGGCTCCGGAGTTGAAGCGCCTCTACGAGGAGGATCCCACGATCCGGCAGATCATCGACATCGGACAGCGCCTGGAGGGGCTGTCGCGGAACACCTCCACCCACGCCGCAGGGGTCGTCATCTCCGCCGACCCGCTCCTCGAGCACGTGCCGCTCCTGCACTTAAGCGACGAGGAGATCGTCACCCAGTACGACATGACGGACGTCGAGGCAATCGGCCTTCTGAAGTTCGACTTCCTCGGATTGCGGAATCTGACCCTGATCGACGAGACCTGCACCACGCTGCGGGAGCGCGACGGGATCGACCTCGACCTCGAGGCGGTCCCCCTGGACGACGAGCAGACCTTCGCGCTCGTCCGCGAGGGACGGACCGCGGGGATCTTCCAGCTGGAGAGCTCGGGGATGACCGGCCTCATCCGACGGGTGCAGCCCGACCGGTTCGCCGATCTCGTCGCCCTGCTCGCCCTGTATCGGCCCGGCCCACTGGAGAGCGGGATGACCGACGACTACGTGGAGCGTCGCCACGGCCGCCAGAAGGTGACCTACCCGCACCCGCGGCTGAAGGCGGTCCTCGAGGAGACCTACGGCCTTCCGATCTACCAGGATCAGGTGATGCTCATGGCCCGGGAGCTCGCCGGCTTCTCCCTCGCCGAAGCGGACATCCTGCGAAAGGCGATGGGAAAGAAGAAGAAGGAGATCATGGCCGGCCTGCGGGAGAAGTTCATCAAGGGCTGTCGCGCAAACGGGATCGAAAAGACCGTCGCCGTGCAGACCTTCGAGGACATGGAGAAGTTCTCGCGGTACGGGTTCAACAAGTCGCACACCACCGCCTACGCCTTCGTCTCCTATTGGACCGCCTACCTCAAGGCGAACTACCCGACCCACTTCATGGCGAGCCTGATGGCGAGCGTTCAGAACGATCTCGACAAGGTCGCCGACTACATCGGCGAGTGCCGCAAGATGGGGATCGAGGTCCTCCCGCCGGACATCAACGAGAGCGAGTCGAGCTTCGCTCCCGCCGGGCCCCGACGGATCCGGTTCGGCTTGGCGGCGATCAAGCACGTGGGAAGTGGGGTTGCCGACGCGATCCTCGGCCGGCGAGGCGAGGGCTTCACCTCGTTCTTCGACCTGTGCCGGCGGACCGAGGCCGACGGTGTCGACCGCGACACCCTCGAGGCGCTGATCCGCGCCGGGACGTTCGATCGGTTCGGCGCCTCGCGCCGCGGCCTCCTGCTCCACCTCTCCGAAGGACTGGAGATGATGCAGGTCGCGCGCGAGCAGCGGCTGACCGGCCAGCAGTCGTTCTTCTTCGACGACCCGGCCACCGCGCCGACCGAGCCAGCGGTCACCGAGGAAGAGTTCCCCAAGGCCGAGCTTCTGCGCTTCGAGCGGGAGCTGCTCGGCCTGTACCTGAGCGGAAGTCCCCTCGACGAGCACCGCGACGTCCTGGAGACCCACTGCCTGCCGCTGTCCCAGGTCGGCGACCTGCGGGCCGGCGCCGCGGCGACCGTCGGCGGCCGCGTGAAGGCGATCCGCCGCATTGCCACGCGGAAGGGAGATCAGATGGCCTTCCTCACCCTGGAGGACGACACCGGCGAGGCGGAGGTCACCGTGTTCCCCCGGCTGCTCGAGACCGCGTCTCACCTGTTCGGCCCCGACCGGACCATCGGCCTGCGCCTGTCCGCGGGACAACGCAACGGCAGCCTCAACCTGATCGCCGAGGAGGCGTTCCCCCTGGAGGAGATCCCCTCCATGGTGTCGGTCTCTCTGACCCTCGTCCTCCACGAAGAGGAGATCGTGCCCGAGCGGCTGCAGACGATCCGCGATCTCATGCGCGCTCACCCCGGGACCACGCCGGTTCTCCTGCGGGTCGAGGAGCCGGACGGACGGGTCGAGGTCCGCGCCGGCGACGGCTACCGCGTGACCCCCTCCTCCTCGCTCCGCGAGGCGCTGGAGGAGCTCATCGGCAAGGGTCGGATCCGGTTCAGCGGGACGGCGGGATGACCCTGCACCTGAGAGGAGCGCTGCGCTGGCTGTACCCAGGGATGCGCGTTAAGCGCTGGGGGATCCTCGCCCTGGTCTCGGTGGCGCTCATCGTCCTTGCGCTCATGGCCGCGGTCGGCCGGGCCGAGGTGGAGCGGTTCTACCGGCTCCTTCCGCAGGCGCCGGCGACGCAGAACCTGCTCATCGCTGCCTGCCTCGTCCTCGGCCTTGTCGGCTTCACCTGGGGGCTGCACCAGCTGGTCCACTCGATCGCCGCGGGGATCGCTCCCGGCCGTCCCGAGAAGCCGTCCACCCTGATCTACCGCACCCGCGTGCTCGAACGCGGGCCGCGCGTCGTCGCGCTGGGCGGCGGGACCGGCCTGTCCACGCTCCTGCGGGGGATGAGGGAGGTCACGGCCAACCTGACGGCGGTCGTCACGGTGACCGATGATGGCGGGAGCTCCGGCCGGCTGCGCAGCGAGCTCGACGTCCTCCCGCCGGGGGACGTCCGCAACTGCATCCTCGCCCTGGCCGAGGACGAGGCGCGGATGTCCGGGTTCTTCCAACACCGGTTCTGGGGGTCGAGTGACCTCTCCGGCCACTCCCTGGGAAACCTCCTGCTCGTCGGCCTGGAGCAGGCGACCGGCGGGTTCGATCGGGCGGTCGAGGCGATGAGCCAGATCCTGAACATCCGCGGGCAGGTCCTACCCGCCACCCTCGCCAAGACACACCTTGTCGCCGAGATGGAGGACGGGGAGTGGATCGAGGGGGAGAGCCGTATCACCGCCGACTCGCGCCGGATCCGGAGGGTCCGGCTGTCGACGCCCAACGTGCCCCCGCACGACCGGGTGATCGAGGCGATCGAGACCGCGGAGCTCATCCTGCTCGGTCCGGGAAGCCTGTTTACGAGCCTCGTTCCCAACCTCCTCGTCGAGGGGATCGCGCGGGCGATCGGCGCGTCCGGCGCGGAGAAGATCCTCGTGGCGAACCTCATGACCCAGCCCGGCGAGACCGAGGGGTTCACCCTGCGCGACCACCTGCGCGTCCTCTCCGAGTACCTCGACCTGCGGGCCTTCGACACCGTCCTCGTGAACGACACCTTGCCCGCTGAGGAGATCCTCCGCGCCTACCGCGCCGAGTCCTCCGAACCGGTGGGAAACGACCTCGACAAGGTCAACGAGTACGCCGTGCAGGTGGTGACCGCCGACCTTCTGGGGACCGCGCAACTCGAGGGCAAGACGACGGTCAAGCACGACCCCGCCAAGCTCGCCCGGGCGATCGTCCGGCACGCCCGCGCCTTCGCCCACCGCCACCCCGAGCGCGCGAACGGCGCTGGGTAATCGGTGATGCGTAACAAGTGATGAGTGAGGACCCAGATGTGGTCGCATCGGGCCTTGTGCCTGACGGCCCTATCCGATGTGCGACGTTCGATGTTCAAGGTCAAGACCGCTCAGCGTCGGAGGTTAATGGGTATTGATAGGGGTAGGAGGAGCTGGTTGAGGTCCCAGTTCCTCCCCCCTCCGAACCGGACGTGCGGATCTCCCGCATCCGGCTCTCCAGTCGGTGGTCTCACCTCGAAGAGGATTGACGGACCGCGTCGTGGGCCGTGACAAGGGAGAACAGCCCACGAGCGGTGAAGTACTGGTTTGGCCGGCGCTGATGGTCCCACCCCGTTCCTACGCCTTCCTGCCGAGCGCGTTTGCGCAGAATACTCCGTAGCCGCATCCGTACCCACTTGTCCAGTCGTGGAAACGTTGTCGGATGGCTGTAGCCAAAGTAGCCAAACCATCCAACTAGGACCTCATTCAGTCCGGAGATGATCGCTTCCAGGCTCGTCCCGTTCGTCCGCTTGCTCCGCTCGCGCACCGCTTCCTTCAAGTTCTGGATACTCCCCTTGCGAGGCCACTTGTAGCCCCGCTCGAACTGGTATCCCAAGAAGTCAAATCCCCCCGCTTGGGTGGCATCCTCGATACGCGTCTTTTCCGGATGGAGCCGCAGACCTGTTTCTTCCGTCCACGCCTTCACCCTCGCAAGCGCCTCCCGGGCGGCCTGCTCGCTCGCACACAGGATCACGAAATCATCCGCATAGCGGATCATTTGCGCACCGTCTCTCGCCATCACTTGGTCGAGCGGGTCAAGGTAAATGTTCGACAGCAGCGGGCTGATCACCGCTCCCTGCGGTGTCCCTTCTTCGGGCGCCCAGCCCCCCATCCCTTCCATCACCTCTTGGCCCAGAAACGCTTCCACCAGGCCCAGTACCCGCCCGTCGGCGACCTTCCGGCGCACCTCCTTCATCAGCACCGCGTGCGACAAAGTGTCAAAGAACTTCTGCAGATCCGCATCCACAACCCACGTCTGCCCTGCGCTCAGCGCTTCTTCCACTGCCCGCAGCGCGTCGTGGCCTCCCCGCCCCGGACGGAACCCGTAGCTCATCGCCGCAAAGTCCCGCTCGAAGATCGGTTCCAGTACGTTGCGCAATGCCGTCTGCACCACCCGGTCGCGTACGGTCGGGATCCCCGGCCGGCGTTCCTTCCCGCCCACCTTCGGAATCCACCGCCGCTGAATCGCCTGCGGCCGGTACGTCCCGTCCAGCAGACTCCGCGACAGTTTGCCGATGTTCGCTTCCAAGTGCACGGCATACATCTCCCCTGTGACATGGTCTACTCCGGCGGCGCCCCGATTGCGCTCCACTTTCCTGAACGCTGCTCGTAGCCCCTCCCCCGCGGCAACCTTGTCAATTAGGCTGAACCACTTCCCTCCTTTCACTCCGTTCTCCAGAGCCGTCAACATGCGCGCGCTCCACACGCTCGGTTCCACCCGCCACCAGCGGGTTTCTCTGGCTTGCTTAGCCGGAAACGGCACTCCCGCCAGTCTTTCTTCCGCTCGCTTGGATCTCACGCATCCACCTCCCTGCCTCCCTTCGCTCCACGCCCATTACGGCGCTTCTTCGCTACTACGGAGGCTCTGACTCCTGCCTGGCCGGTTCTTCGGTCCGCTCCCGCAAACATGAACTCCGTCCTCGTTACCAGACAGGTCTCCCCGGTTACGGTGTGCGGCCTTCCTGACCATTCCGTCGCCAACCACCCCACTGCCTCCGCCTCCGGCTTTCGCACGCTACTCCTCAGCCGAGACGGCTCTACTTCAAGTCAGGCTTCGCCATATGCTAGCAGGCTCGCCAGACAGTGAGGCCGAATCGCGTTCGTCTCCTACGGACTGGTCGTTCACCTCCTGCTGCTCCCCACCCCGCCTCACGGCGGCGCAGTTGCAGTCGGTTACAGGCCGGAGAGCGTATGCCTGAAGGGGACTCTCACCCCTCTGAATACACACCCTTCCGGGCGCACTAGCGTCGGGGCCTGCCCCCGACGGTTTTTCCTGACCTCGAACACCGCACGTCGAACTCCGCAGGGCGAACCTCGCACTTCGAACTCGACGAACCCCATGAACCCGCTTCTACCCCTTCACCACGACGAGCGGGTGCAACCGAGCGACCACCTGGTTGATCCCCGCGTCGACCGCGGCCTGGACGACCCGGTCCACATCCTTGTACGCACCGGGCGCCTCCTCGGCGATCCCCCGCGCGCTGTGCGCCCGCACCAGGATCCCGTCCTGCGCCATCTCCGCGATGACCGTCTCCCCCCAGTACTTCTTCGCCGCCTTCTTGCGCGACAGCGCCCGACCCGCGCCGTGGATCCCGCTGCCGAACGCCTTCTCCATCCCGAGCGGGGTGCCCCGCAGAACGTAGGATCCGGTCCCCATCGTGCCGCCAACGAGGATCGGATGGCCGACCTCCCGATAGCGAACCGGCGACTCCTCGCGGCCCGGACCGAACGCCCGCGTTGCGCCCTTGCGATGCACGAGGAGCGTGCGGTCCTCGCCGTCCACGCGGTGGCGCTCGACCTTCACGTTGTTGTGCCCGATGTCGTAGACCGTCCGCAGGGCGTCCGGCGCCAGGTCCAGGACACGAGAAAACACACTGCGCACGAGGTGGGCGATCACCTGGCGGTTGGCGAAGGCGCAGTTGGCCCCGCAGGCGACCGCGCTCAGGTAGCGCTTGCCCTCCGGGCTTCCGATCGGCGCGCAGACCAGCTCCCGCTCGCGGATCGGGATCCCGTAGCGCACGCTTGCCCGACCGATCTCCTTCAAGTAGTCCTGGCCGACCTGGTGGCCGAGTGCCCGCGAGCCGGTGTGGATCGATACGACGACCTGCCCGGGGGACAAGCCGTAGGCCGCGGCCGCCGTCTCGTCGTGGATCGCATCCACCGCCTGCACCTCGAGATAGTGATTTCCCGAACCGAGCGTGCCCACCTGCCGAAACTGCCGCTGCTTGGCCAGCAGGCTGACCGCGCCAGGATCGGCCCCTGGGTAGCGTCCCCCCTCCTCGATGAACGCGAGGTCCCCTGGTGCCCCGTACCCGCGCCGCACCGCCGCCTCCGCACCCTCCTCGAGGAACCGGTCGATCTCCCCGACGGTGAGCCGCAGGTTCCCCTCCGCACCCAGGCCGGCCGGGACGCCGGCGTAGAGCTCGTCGGCCAGCCGCAGAAGCGACGGGCGGATCTCATCGGCGGAAAGCGGCGAAGCGAGCAGCCGCACCCCGCAGTTGATGTCGAACCCCACCCCGCCGACGACCACCACCCCGTCCGTGAGGTCGAACGCGCCGACCCCACCGATCGGGAAGCCGTAGCCAGGGTGCACGTCGGGGAGGGCGAGCGCTGCGCCGACGATCCCCGGCAGGCAGGCGACGTTGCGCACCTGCTCAAGCGCGTTCCACTCCTGCTTTCCCTCGAGGTCGGAAAGCAGCTGATCGATCGTCGCCTGGTCGGCGATGATCCGGCCGGGAACGCGCATCTCACCGCGCCGCGCGAGGATCCACTCCGCAGGACCGACCCGCTCGAGCCCGACCGCCTCCACTGTCACCTCCTCACGTGTCGACGACGCACTGCGCGATCCATTGCCCCTCCTGCTCCCAGACCCGCAGGCCGGCGTAGCTCACACCCTTCACCTCGAGCTTCGCCCCGTGGCGAACCGGGTCGAGCCGTTCCCCCCACCCCGTCCCGGTCAGCGTCATACCACCGGCGCGCCGGCCGATCCGCACGGAGAACCGCGACAGGACAAGCCCGAGCAGGTCCTTCTCCGCCAAGAGCCGCGACAGCCACTCCACGAGCAGGAGATCAGGCGTCCCGGCGCGCACGGAGAAGCGGATCGACTGCACCTCCACGACCGCTTCGAGATCGACCATCAGGGCGAACAGGCCGCGGGCCACCTCACAGAACGCGTCCTCTACGGTCTTCCCGATCCCACGCAGGGCGACGTCCGCGGTGTGGTCGAGGTACTCAAAGGCGGCCATCCCCATCCCCTCCGGTGAAGGGAAGCGTGACCAGCGGCGCGTACACGGCGCCCCGCGGTGTGAGCCGGCTCTCCATGAGCACGAGCCGATCGCCAACGAGCGTCCAGTCGGGAATCTGCGACAGCGCGGCGATCGTCCCGACGATCCCCGGATCCGACCGGCCCTTGAGCCGTGCCAGGGTGATGTGGGCGATCGTCTCCGGCCGTGATCCTGCGAACCCCAGCGCGCGAAGCGCCGTCTCGAGCCGCGCCACGAGCGCACAGAACGACGGCGGCGCCTCTCCCCCCGCCCACAGGACGCGGGGGCGGTCGGCCGCGGGAAAGGCGCCGACCCGGTCGATCAAGAGGTCGAAGGCGGGGATCGTGCGGGTCACCGCTTTGCAGGCGGCCTCGAGGTCGACGGTCAGCATCGGATCGATCTCACCGAGGAAGCGGATGGTCACGTGAAAGTTGCCGCAGGCGACCCACGAGGCGTGGGTCGCGATCCGGGAGCGCGCCTCCCGCGACAGCGCAGCAAGCCGCTCCGCAAGCGACCGATCGATCGGAAGGCAAAGGAACGTGCGCATCGCCACCTCCGCTTGGATGATAGCACTTCGACCCGGTCGGAAAGAAGACGCCTGTGCACGGTCCTGTCGAAGAAGGGAACCAAGCGCTTCTCGGACAGCCAGCTCAGGTCAAGGGATCCTCTAACACCCGCAGAGGCCTGCTTACCGCTGCTCCCTTCCGGGCCTGACGGGGTTCACAAGCATGCGCCGCAGAGGGCTCGACCCTCATCACCGCTCATCCGAGGCGGACCCTGCCGCCCTCCCCCTCGAGGAACCCTTCGGCTCCACTGTAGCGGGTTGTGGATCCAGGGGACCGCTAGCCCCCCACCTAGCACAGGCGCTGGCGGAGGGGGCGGGATTCGAACCCGCGGTACCCGGTAGGGTACAACAGTTCTCCAAACTGTCGGCTTCGACCGCTCACCCACCCCTCCGGGGCTGCACGGCCCATTCTAGAAGGGCACTCCCGGGATTTCAACTGCGCGCATTGCGACATCGTCCCGCCCGCAGGCCGCGGCAGGCAGAGAGCTCAACCAGTCCGCCCCACGAGGCGCTCCCCGCCCCTCGGTCGACGCCCATCTCCCGCGACCGAAACGACCCAGATGCCTTGACAGACCCGAATCCGTCAATTATGCTTCAATCTGCGGAACGATTGGCGCGGCACGAACCACCGAATAAAGAGAGGTAAAGGAGCCGCCCGCTGGATACCCGAACCGAGTGCGTCATCGAGCTGCGCGGGATCGTCAAACGGTTTCCCGGTGTTGTCGCGAATGACGCGATCGATCTCTCCATCCGCCGCGGGGAGATTCACTGCCTGCTTGGGGAAAACGGCGCTGGCAAGACCACGCTTGTGCGCATCCTCTACGGGCTCTACCAGCCCGACGCCGGCGAGATCCGCCTCTCCGGACAGCCGGTTACCATCCCCTCCCCCCGCGCCGCCCTCGACCACCGCATCGGCATGGTCCACCAGCACTTCCGGCTCGTTCCCACGCTGTCCGTCGAGGAGAACATCATCCTCGGGCTCAGCGAGAGCACCAGCCCGTTCCTCAACCTCCGGCAGACCCGACGCCGTATCCAGGAGCTGGCGGACGCCTACGGCCTTTCTATCGATCCACAGGCCAAGATCTGGCAGCTTGCCGTGGGCGAGCAGCAGCGGGTGGAGATCCTGAAAGCACTCTACCGCGAGGCGGACATCCTGATCATGGACGAACCGACGAGCGTCCTCACCCCGCAGGAGGTCGACGGGCTGTTCGACACCCTGCGCACCCTCGTCGACGACGGCCTGACGATCATCTTCATCACCCACAAGCTCGACGAGGTGATGAAGGTCAGCGACCGGGTCACCGTGCTGCGGCAAGGGAAGGTCGTGGCGACGCTTTCCACAAGCGAGACCGATAAGCCGACCCTCGCCCGGCTGATGGTCGGCCGCGAGGTCGTCTTCCGTCTGGAGAAGCGCCCACTCCGCCGCGGGAGGGTCCTTCTCCAAGTCACCGCGCTGTCCGCGCTCGACAGCCGCGGCCTGCCGGCGTTGCGCAGCGTCTCGTTTGACCTCCACGCCGGGGAGATCCTCGGCGTGGCCGGCGTCTCCGGAAACGGCCAGACCGAGCTCGCCGAGGTCCTCACCGGGCTACGCCGCGCCACCCGTGGCCGCGTCACCATCTGCGAGGCGAATCTCACCAACCGTTCGGCCCGCGAGATCGGCGACCAGGGAGTGGCGCACGTCCCGGCCGAGCGGCGCGCCGCAGGGACGGTGCCCAACATGTCGATCGAGGAGAACCTGATCCTCAGGTGCTACCGCGCTCGCCCGTTCGCCCGCAGCGGCCTCCTCGACACCGCCCAGATCAAGGCGAACGCAAAGCGGTTGATGGATGACTACCGGATCGCTGCACCCAGCACGCAGACCGCGGTCAAGCTCCTCTCCGGTGGCAACATCCAGCGCGTGGTCCTTGCCCGGGAGTTCTCCGGGGAGCCGCGCCTGGTCATCGCTGCTCACCCCACCTACGGCCTGGACGTCGGGGCGACCGAACAGGTGCGTCAGATCCTCCTCGATCAGCGCGACCACGGGGCGGGGATCCTTCTCATCTCCGAGGACCTGGAGGAGGTGATGACGCTTTCGGACCGGATCATGGTGCTCTTCCGAGGCGAGGTGATGGGGCTCGTCGATGCCGCTGCCGCACGGACCGAGGAGATCGGATTGTGGATGGCCGGAGAACGAAGAGGGGAGACGGACGGTGCACCCGCCAAAGTGGTTTAGAGTTGAGCACAGGGCCTTGCCCACGGGGAAGACGGTCTTCCTCGTGTCCGTGCTGGCGATCGTCGCGGCGCTTCTCGTCGCGGCGGCCTTCTTTGCCGCCTACGGGGTCTCGCCGATCCGCGCCTACACGGCGATCTTTCAGGGCGCGCTCGGCAGCTCGCTCGGCCTGAGCGAGACCCTGCGGCGGATGATTCCGCTCCTCCTCTGCGGTGTCGGCCTGGCCGTCGCCTTCCGGGCGCAGTTCTGGAACATCGGCGCCGATGGCCAGCTCCTGCTCGGAGCGATCGCTGCCACCTGGATCGCCCTCTTCTCAGGGCTCCACGGACCGATCCTCATCCCCGCGATGTTCGTCGCCGGCTTCCTCGCCGGCGCTCTGTGGGGGCTCATCCCCGCGCTCCTCAAGGCGAAACTCGGGATCAACGACGTCATCACCACCCTGATGATGAACTATGTCGCGATGTATATCGTCGTCTACCTGATCGAGGGGCCATGGAAGGGATCGACCACCCGTGGGCGGCCGCTGACCGACATGTTCCCACCGGCCGCGCACCTGCCGATGATCGGCAACACGCATGTCCATTGGCCGACGCTCCTGCTCGGCCTCCTGTTGGCAGGCTTCGCCTATTTCCTTCTGCGTCGCAGCCGCACCGGATACGAGATCCGCGTGGTCGGCGAGAACCCGAGCGCCGCTCGCTACGCGGGGATCAGCGCCTTCAAGACCATCGTCGTCGTGATGCTCCTCTCCGGCGGGCTGGCTGGACTCGCCGGGGTGGGCGAGGTCGCTGGGGTGTACCAGCGGCTGTTCGACCCGACGCAGATCTCGATGGGCTACGGGTACACGGCGATCATTGTCGCCTGGCTCGCCCGCAAGAACCCGCTGAGCGTCATCGTCACCTCGTTCTTCTTCGGCGCGCTGATGGCCGGCGGCGACGTCATCAAGGTCAATCTGGGGCTTCCGTCGCAACTGATCAACGTGTTCAACGGGCTGATCATGTTCTTCCTCATCGGAAGCGAGATCTTCATGCGTTACAGGATTGCCGTGCGGAGGGTATAAT
>CAZBWD010000008.1:0-19805 GCA_964495585.1 uncultured Thermotogae bacterium | reverse complement strand
CCCGGTGGCAAGCGTGGAATTCCACGTGCCGAGGACCAGACTGTCGACGGGGAGGCCGAGCGCCGGGGCGATGAACAACCGCAGCGGCACGTAGTAGAAGACGCCGAAGAACACACAAAGCAGGGCAAGGAGGAGCATTGGGCCAGTCTGCACGAGAGAAACCTCGCGGACGTCTTTGAGTCTGTTCGGGAGGCGGGAAAGGAAGACGGAATGGATGACTTTCACGAACGAGGCGAGGGTCAGGGCACTGCCGAACATCGCGACGACAAGCCATACGGGCCACAACGCAGCGACCGCGCCAGCCTGCGTCCTACCCATGCTGATGACGCCCTGATAGATCATCCACTTGGAGACGAACCCGTTCAGCGGCGGGATCCCCGAGATGCTAAGCGCCGCGACCAGACAGGCGGTGAACGTGAGTGACATCTTCTTCGCCAATCCACCCAGTTTCTCCAGATCGACGGTGCCGGTCTGCTGTTCGACCGCTCCGCCGCACAGGAACAGACAGCATTTGTAGATGGCATTGTTCAGCATGTGAAATACGCCGCCGGCAATCCCGATCGGGGTCAAGGTCGCGATGCCGAGGATCATGTATCCTACCTGGCTGACGGCGTGGTATGAAAGGAGCTTCTTCAGATTGTGCTGCACCATGGCGATCATCACGGCGATGATGATCGTGGCCGAGCCGATCACCGCGAGCAGGATGCTCAACGCGCCCGGTTTGAGAACGAACAACCCTCTGACCACAAGGACCAGGAGATAGATCCCAAGCAGTTTGTCGATCGCGGCGGGGAGGAGGGCCATCACAGAAGCGGGCGCGTATTCACCACTTGTCGGTATCCAAGTGTGCAAAGGCATTGACCCTGCCTTGGTGATCGCGGCGGTCATGAGAAGCAGAAAAGCGGTGATGGGAACGGCCGTGGCCGCCGCGACACGGATGTCGGATATGACGAACGTTCCCGAATGCATCCACAGCATCGCTATGCCGAGGAGAAAGGCAGCATCGGAGGCGCCGATCATGGCGAAGCTCTTCGTCGCCGCGAAGTTGGAGTTTCGTCCGCCGGTGGTGATCATGAGATAGAGCGACGCGGTGACGACCTCCCAGAAGATCAAGAGAAACAGCAGATGATTGGAGAGCAGGATCCCTGCCGAGCCGCCGATGGTCAGCATCACCGCTCCGTAGAACTCGTTCGCCCGCGCGACCCCGTCCATTGCCCTCATGGAGTAGAGTGCGATCAACAGGCCAAACCCCATGGCGAAGAGCAACATGAACGACCCCAACGGACCGGCGCGCAACAACAAGTCCAGGTGCACGGCGTCCAGCTGGAGGATGGGCCACGCGTACTGGAATGGCTCCCGTACGAATATCAGGATCCCCAACGCGAATGCAGCGGCCGAAATCACCAGCGTCAGCGCCTTGGACAGAGACCTCAGTCGGTTCGGCAGGAAGAGCAATGCAAACCCCACTGCGATCGGCATGAAGACGATGATGAGCAAGATTCGATCCACCTTATCCCCCTTCTCCGCGCGCGCACCGCGAGCCGGTGTCCTGTCTCAACCGATCGGTCTTGTCACGGCTGAGCTGCAGCAGCGCTGAGTAGTCGTGCGTGACCTTGCTGTCCCCATCGACGACGGCCAACCGCTCCGTACAGCTGTAGCACGGATCGACCGAGGCGAGCGTGATCGTGACATCGGCGATGGTCTCTCCGAGGCAGGACGCCTTGAAAGAAGGGACGTTGACATAGCTCGGCGCCCTCATCTTGTGGCGGACCGGCCTGTTCCCGCCGTCGCTTCTGATATAGTGGAAGGTCTCTCCGCGCGGCGCCTCGGCATGCCCGCATCCCTCTCCGGGCGGGATCTCCCTCACTTCTAGACAAATCGGGCCCTCGGGCATCTTCCGCACCGCCTGTTTCACCATCTTGATCGATTCGATCGTCTCCAGCAGGCGCACGACCACCTTGGCAAAGACATCACCCTCGGGCCGAGTGATCACTTTCCAGTCCAGTAGATCGTACGCAGCGTACGGGTCGTCACGCCTGACATCTATCGGGATACCGCTTGCGCGGGCGGTCGGCCCTGTCACCGCATACCTGATCGCATCTGCTTTGGCGAGCACGCCCACACCCTTCAGCCGCGCGTGCAGCACCGGGTCATCGAGCACCGCCTTGGTGAGCATGCCGATCTTCCGATCGATCTTGTCCATTTCCTCGAGGATTCGAGGTTTGAGCTCGTTGGGGATGTCTTCTCGACAGCCGCCGACCTTGACATTGCCGTAGTTGTTTCTGTTCCCGGTGATTATCTCCAACAGGTCGAGGACCGGCTCGCGATACTTCCACGCCCACATGAAGACGGTGTCATAGCCAATGAAATGCCCGGCCAATCCCAGCCAGAGCACATGGCTGTGAATCCGTTCCAGTTCGTTGATGATCGTGCGGACATACAGCGCCCGTTCGGGAGGGGTGACCCCCGCGATATCTTCCACCGCCTGCACGTAGGCGAGCGGGTGCGACGCCGAACAGATCCCGCAGATGCGGGAGACGAGAAAGGGCACCTGATCGTATTGCAGCGATTCACTGATCTTCTCTATCCCGCGGTGGTTGTACGATGTCCGCATGTCGATGTCCGTGACGATCTCGCCATCGACCGCAAGCTGGAAGTACTCCATCTCCTCCTGCAACGGGTGGAACGGCCCCACCGGGAGGATCGGCTTGGACAGGTTGATCGTTCTCCGTGCCGCGGACTTCGACTGCTCTTGTGGGCGATTCTCCGGATCCCCGTCCGGCCGGATCTCCGGCTTTCCGGCATCCTTCCTCAGCGGATAGACGCCCTCCGGCCAACCGTCGGACAGGATCAACCGCCGCATGTCAGGGTGATGGAGGGGATCGATCCCCAGGAGATCATGTATCTCTCTTTCGATCCACTCTGCCCCGGGGATGAGCGGTGCGATGGACTCAATCGCTGGGCGGGCATGATCGCGGATGAACGCGTCGACGGTGATCACGCAGCCGGTCTGGTCGTATGAGTAGTGATACAGGACCTCGAAATATTCGTCGGAATCGATCCCGGTGGCGGTGACAAACCGGGCATGCACGTCCTCGAACAGGAACCGGTTGATCTCGTAGGCTCTTTCCGCTTCGCATAGAAGGAAGATGCGGTTGTGCGGGCGCCGTTCGCTCGCGATGATCTTGCCTTCGAGCTGGGTCAGCCGTTCGTCCAGTTCATGTTGGTTCATGTTCCGTTCCTTCATAGCACCGACAGCGCTTTTACCACGCCGGCGATCATCGCTTCCGGTTTCGGCGGGCAGCCCGGCACATAGGCGATGATCGCGCCGGGGTCGATCTCCCTGATGATCCTGTCCACCGGCCCCACCACGTGATACCCGTTGTAGAAGATCCCCGTGTCACATGCGCAGGCCCCGATGGCGAATACGACACACGGTTTCGGGGTCTGGCGATAGATCTCGCGCAGCCGCGGCGCCGCCTGTGCCGTGACGACCCCAGTCACGAGCAAGGCATCCGCATGGCGCGGCGATCCGACCAGCTTGATGCCGAACCGTTCCACGTCGAACTTAGGCGTCAGCAGATCGACGATCTCGATGTCGCAGTTGTTGCACGCGCCGGTGTTGACGTGAAACACCCAGGGAGACTTCGTGAGCGATTTGATCCTCCAGTTCATGTCCTGCCTCTAGAGCCAGTTGATGACATAGTGGCTTCCTATTGCGGCGAGGATAATCGCAATCACGAGTGCTCCGCCGCAGTACACCCAGAAGAACCGGATCGCCTGATCTATCCGGACACGCGGATTCGTGTTCTTTATCAGGATCAGAAGCACCAGCACCAACACGTATTTGCCGATCCCCCACGCCACCGCCCAACCCGTCGTGCCGAAGCCCCCGAGAAAAACGGTGATGAGGAACAACGGCAGGGCGACAAGCATCATCGCCTGCATTACCTTCCAGACCGCAAGCAGGGGGCCGGAGTACTCCATGAGCACGCCGCTGGCGATCTCGGTCTCCGATTCAGCGAGGTCGAACGGGACAAGCCCCAGTTTTGCCTGAACGCACAACAGACTCGCCAAGAACGCGATCATTCCTGATATGCTGTATACGGGCGTCTGCTGTGCGAGCATAGCCAAGTTGAGTTGCCCGCCCGACTTCAAGATCACGACGACAAGCGCAAGCACCAGAGGCAGTTCATAACCTACTACCAACTTCATCTCTCTTGATGTGCCGATTGCAGCGTGCGGACTGGCACTGGCTGAGCCTCCGATAATCAAGGCGAGCGAGGGGACGACCATCAGATAAATGACGACGATGACGTCTCCGACAAATGCGGATTGCGCGATCGCCGTTCGCCAGAGGACGGTGGCGAGGAGCAATACGCCGGCCATTCCGATAAGCGGCGCCGCTATGAATACGCCTCTGCGTGCGTCCTCCGGAACAAGGATCTCCTTCCCCAGCAGTTTCGCGATGTCGTAGAACGGCTGCATCACCGGCGGACCGACGCGCCATTGCACCAGCGCACTCACCTTCCGCACCACCCACGAAGCGACAAGGCCGAGCACAGAAGTGAATACGAAACCAGGGAAGACGACTATCCAGAGCAGGCTCCAGGCGGCGTTCGTCATCTCCTGACCCCTCCCTCTTCTCGGCGGAACGGTTCCCAGAGAACCCCACCGGCGACGCGCACGACGATGTCTTCGAACACCTCTATCATGTCGGACTCAGAAGCGAGATCGACCTCTCCGTAGTCTATGCTCCCGTCTTGACACGTGCGCACGCACAGCGGTTTCTCATCTGCCGCAAGCCTCTCGTGGCACACGTCGCAGACGCTTGATGGCATGAGAATCAAATCCGGATATATCGTTCCGAACGGGCAAGCCATCGCGCACGTACCGCATCCCGTGCACAGCATGGTCGCCCGCTTGAGGACGCCGGCGTCATTTATTGCACTCGGAACCTTCTCCAATGCGTCATTGGGGCAAGCGTCGATGCACGGTGCCTGCTCACAGCGCCGACAGATGAGGGCAAAGCGTATCATCTCCAACAACGAGTCAAACCCCTTGTTTTCGGGGTGGTGCTTGTACGAGCATTGCACTCCGGATTCACGTTGAATCCTGGCACGCCCCAAGTCGATTACCAACTTTGCAGTCATGGAAACCTTGTTTCCTCAGTCCCAGATGTGCCGGTACCCCTTTATCTGATCATAGGTAAAGACCGGCCCGTCCTTGCACACGTAGTACTTGCCAATCATGCAGTGCCCACACTTACCGAATCCGCAGCTCATGTTCTTTTCCATCGAAAGGTAGATCTGCGACTCCTTGAATCCGAAGTCGAGCAGGGTCAGCGTCGTGAACTTCATCATGATCGGCGGCCCGCAGACCACGCCAACGGCGTCCTCCACGTTCACGTCGTCCCTGTTGCATATCGTCGTCACAACGCCAACGTTGCCTTGCCAATCGCCATCAGCCTGATCGACCGTCAGCTTCATGTCCACGCCCTCTATGCGCTGCCAGGGGCCATGCAAAGCGTCCTTATAGATGAAGTCGTTCGGCGTGCGCGCGCCGAAGCGACAGACGACCGACTTGAAATCGCCGATTCGCTCAATAAGGGTGAGAAAGAGGGAACGGATCGGTGCCAGCCCCACGCCGCCGCCGATGATGTACACCTCCTTGCCAACGAAATCATCGACTGGGTAACCGTTCCCGTAAGGACCACGAATGCCGAGCTTCTGACCTTTCTCACACTCGTGCAGGAGTCCGGTGACGCGACCGGCCTTCATGATCGTGATCTCCATCTTGCCGGTGTCGGCCGGTGAAGAAGAGGGGGTGAACGGTGCCTCGCCGATGCCGGGGAGGGTCAGCTCGACGAACTGCCCGGTAGCGAACTTGACCGGTTCCTGTGGGACGACGACGTAGCTTCTGATCGTCGGCGACTCGACGATAATATCGACGATCTCCGCTGCCATCGGCTCGTACAGACCGTTGCTCAATTCACCATCTCCACCCGTTCGCTTCCCTTGCGTTCGCCGTCCAGCTTCTTCAGCACCACGCGAATATCCATCCCATGGGTGTCCCCTTCGATGCATCTCCCACAGCCGATGCACATGCCAATCCCGTATCGGTCGAAGAAGAACGAGAACTTATGCATGAGTCGATGCCTGATCCGGTCCCCAAGGACCTTTCTTGGGTTCGCACCTCCGGCAACAGCCGCGTAGGCCATGCGCATGCAGCTGTCCCACATCTTCATCTTTGCGAAGTAGTCCGTCCGGGCCTCTTCGTAGAGATAGAAGCAATGGCACGTCGGACATATCCGGGTACAGGCCTGGCACTCGACACACTTCTGTGACTCGATGTCGAATGCATCGGTATCCCCGCTCTGCGCGAAGAGTTCATTCACGGGAAGGCCGATCTCGTACGCCGCATTGATCGTCTCCAGTCTCCGTCTCGTCTGTGCACGTTTTCCCGCTTGTTCGGCAAGCTGCGCCTCGGATGCCTGAACGAACAGCACGCCATTGTCTTCAACGAACCGCGCCCCTTCGTCGGATCCGATCTCGACGATGAAACCTTCCCTTGTTTGCGCGAGATTGAGGTCGAATCCGGAGCGAGCGTACGGTTCTCCTCCGAAAAGCGTACAGCAGCAACTTGTGGCGGGGTCAAAGCAGTCGCTGGCAATGACGAACATATTCCTTCGTCGTCTCTCATAGAACGGATCGCGAAAATCCTCTTCCAGGAAGACCTGGTCGAGCACCGCCATCGACCGGAGATCGCAGTCCTTAAACCCGAAGACGGCAAATGGTTTCACTCGATCCGCCTCGCCTTGCCGAGGAGAGGCGGCAACGCGTTCACGTAACGGGAACAAGAAATCCTTCACCGTTGTGAAGGCGCGGATGTTGTTGACTTGCGGCGCCACAGCGCCGGAGGGGTCGTAGGCGGTGAACGTGTATCGATCACCAGCCTTCTTGGGAACATAAAGCACGCGAGACTCAGCCACAGAATCAAGAAACGGCCGCAATTTTCCAATAAAAAACGGCCTTCGTTCTTCTCCTTGAGTCTGTCTATCCCTCATGCCAGCCTTTCGTGTCCAAAAGCGTCAAGGATCTTATGCAAGGCACAGTCTCTTAACTCGGCAACGGATGCCCGTATAACACATTTCGCGCGCTTTGTCAAGGCGACTTGAGGCCCTGGCTTCCCTATCCTGAGTGGCGAAACAGACGTTCCCTTTCAGCAGGGTGGGAGGCGAACTCGCGGCCGGAGATTCCACATACTTTACAGTGGATGGTGAATAGTTTTCATCATAGATGGCCTCCGTCATCTCACTAGTAAGTCTACATGATGTGCTCACTATGTACACTGATACTGGCATCTGTTCCGAGAGTCCTACCGCAAGGAGGGTAAGGTCAGGCACCGCATCCTTCCCATCTTTCTTCCTGCACAGCGGAGGAGATCGAAGCGCTTCGCCTGGCGCTGACCCCAGCCCACCCTCCGCCCGTAGTGACCACCCCGCCAACGGCTCACAAGACGCCGTGAAGCTCCACGCCTCTCCTTCGCTCGTCGTACCCCGCTTGCCGAGGTAGGCAAACCCGAGGTTCACGGCTCGCAGGCCGAGCACGGTGCCCACCGGCGCAGGTCTCGCCGGACGCGTCGCCAGCGACGAAGTGGATCCCGTCTCCTTGGCGGTGACGTCGACATCCACGCCGCGGAAGGAAAGCCCCAGGAGGTCGGTCAGCGCCTCCGAGACATCCCCGATGGTGAACACCGTCGGACCCCGGCGGTACAGGACAGAAAATGAGTCGACCCACAGCGGACCCGGCCCGAACAGGGATGCGAGGCTCAAGCAGGACGAGAAGGTGCCCCCGAGCACCCCACCCGACGAGAGGGAGAAGGTCAAATCGCTCGCCCGCGCGTCGGAGAACACATCCTGCCCGAAGGAAAGGCACAGGCGGGCCGGGAGGAGGTTTGCCAGGAGGCTGCCGCCTTCCCCTGCGGCGCGGGGCTCACCAGGGTCTCGGAGACATCAACCGGAAAGCCGTGGGCTACGGTCATCCCCAACTCCAAAGGCCATAGGTAACCCGTTAAGTCCCGAACAGCCGGTCGCCCGCGTCCCCCAATCCAGGAAGGATGTAGCCGTGGTCGTTCAACTGCCGATCCAACGCGGCCGCGTAGATCGGCACATCGGGGTGGGCTGCGCTGAACGCCTTCACGCCTTCGGGCGCAGCGACCAGGCAGACGAACTGGATCCGCTTGCCCCCCTCTCGCTTGAGGATATCCACGGCGGCAACCGCGCTGCCGCCGGTGGCGAGCATCGGGTCGAGCGCGATGACCTGCGCCTGGGAGGTCTCCACGGGAAGCTTCGCGTAGTAGGTCACCGGTTCGAGGCTCCCGGGATCGCGGTACAGGCCGATGTGCCCCACCTTGGCGGTGGGAATCAGGTCGAGGACCCCGCTCAGCATCCCGGTCCCCGCGCGAAGGATCGGCACGAGGACCACCGGCACGTCGAGCACCTTTGCCGAGGTCTCCTCGAGCGGGGTCGTGATGCGCACATCGCGCAGCGGATAGTCGCGGGTGATCTCGTAGACCATGAGCGAGGTCAGCTCCGAAAGAAGCTGGCGGAAGTTGTGGTTACTCGTCGTCACGTCACGCAGGTGGGCGAGCTTGTCCAGGATCAGTGGGTGGCCGAGGATCCTCAGGGTCGACATGCGCTACCTCCGGGTGTGCACAAAGATACTGGAACACTGTGCCGACCGCAACATACAGGCAAGGCACCGCGCCGCCGAGGTTCGCAAGCTGACCCGACGGCGCGGCGCCCCTCGCGAAGACCCACTCCGAACCGCCCTACGCTCCGGCGACCGACTAGCGCGACCCGCGCATGCGCGGATCCAGGATGTCGCGGAACGCGTCCCCCACCAGGTTCCAACCCAGAACGAACAGGAGGATCGCCATTCCGGGATAGATCACCGTGTACCAGTACTGGAAGGCGTTCCCGTGCGTGCCGAGGATCCAGTTGCGGGCAAAACTGATCATCTGCCCCCAGTCCGCGTACCCCACCTCGGATCCCAGCCCGAGGAAGCTCAGCGCCGCTGCAGTCAGCACCATCGACCCGATGTCCATCGTCGCCATGACGAAGATCGGGTAGATCGCGTTGGGAAGGACGTGCCGGAAGATGACGCGCGCATCGCTCGCCCCGATCGCCCGCGCTGCAGAGACGTAGTCGTTCTCCTTGATCGCCAGGATGTCCCCGCGGATCACGCGGGCGTACCCCATCCACCCGAAGACGACCAGGGCGATCATCACGTGATTGAGCCCCTTGCCGAGGAGGACCACCATCACCATCGCCGCCACGAGGAACGGGAAGGTGAGGAAGATGTCGGTGATCCTCATGACAACCTCATCCACGCCCCCTCCGTAGTAGCCGGAGATGGCCCCGATCGTCACCCCGATGAGCACGATCCCCGCGACGACGATCAACCCGACGCGAAACGCGGTGCGGGTCCCCCAGATGATGCCGTAGTAGATGTCGTACTGCCCTTCCGTCGTGCCGAACGGGTGCGCCGCGGAAGGGGGACGCGGCGTCGCCATGTATCCCTCGCGGGGAATCCTGTAGTGGTTCGCGTACACCGGCTTGGCCAGCCACGGCGCCCCGATCGCGATCGCCGTGAACAAAACGATCAACAGGATCCCCACCAGCGACAGCGGGTTGGTCAGCAGCTTGCGCACCGTCCTGCTCTTGATGTGAAGGCGCCTCATTCGAACCTCACCCGCGGATCGAGGAGCCCATAGGAGATGTCCACGATCAGGTTCGCGAACACCATCACGAACCCGTAGAACAGGGCGAATCCGAGCACCGCGGGAATATCAAGCTGAGTCGCGGCCTGAGCGGCAAACCGTCCCATCCCGTGGATGTCGAAGATCGTCTCGGTGAGGACCACGCCGCCGAGCATCCCGACGACCATCAGCCCGGAGATCGTGGCCACGGGGATCAAAGCGTTTCGCCGCGCGTGTTTCTTCAGGACGACCTGCTCAGTCAAGCCCTTGGCCCGCGCCGTCGTGACGTAATCCTGGCGCAGCGTCTCGAGCATCGAGGAGCGCATGATGCGCAGGATCAGCGCCCAGCTGGCGTAGGAGAGGGTGATCACCGGCAGGAGCAGGTGGCGCAGCGCGTCGAGCAGGATCCTCCCGTTGCCGTTCAGGATCGCATCGATCGTGTAAAGACCCGTGTAGCTGTGCCACGCCGAAGACTGCACGTACTGCTGCGCCCACAGGCTCAGCCGGCCCGGTGGGAACCACCCCAGGACGCCGTAGAAGATCATCAAAAGGACGAGTCCGAGGACGAAGATCGGTAATGCCCAGCCGGTGATCGCCATGAGCCGCGTCACGTGGTCGATCGGCTTGTCCTGATGCGTGGCCGAGATGTACCCCAGCCAGATCCCGAGGAGCACAACCGGCCACGCCGAGTAGAGGACGAGCTCGGCCGTCGCCGGCAGGTACTTCCCGAGCGCCTGGGTCACCCCCATCCGCGCCGACGCGGACCAGCCCAGATTCCCGTGCACCAACTGCACCAACCAGCTGTAGTACTGGTCCCAGACCGGCTTGTCGAGCCCGTACTTGTGGACCAGCTTCTCCAGGGTCTGCGGGCCGCCCTTGAATGCGTTGGGGTTCGTCACGTAGATGCTCACCCGCTCGTACGGCCCGACCAGGTACGTCATCGCGAAGATGAGAAGCGTCACCCCGAAGAGGATGATCGGCAGGAGGAGCAACCGGCGAATGATGAATGTCAGCATGTCCTCTACTCCAAACAGAGATACACAGGGCCGGCCCTTGGGGCCGGCCCTGTGCTTGCTTGCCAGTTAGCCTGCGATCACCACTGCTTGATGATGATCCCGTTCGCCGTCTTGGTCGCCGCATCCCAGGTGCCGATCACGGTCATCCCGGGCTGCACGTCCTTGAGCACCAGGGCGCCGGGGATGCTCACCGTCCCCAGGAGCTCACTGTAGTTCGGCGCTCCAGTGGCCGACTTCGACATCACGCTGAAGTTCTGTCCCGGCCAGATGGCGTTGTACTCGTAGTTGTTGACCCAGGTCCGCTCCCAGTGCCGCGCCGTCTCATCGGCGACGAAGATCGCGGTCGCCTGGTCGTAGGCGATCTGCTGGATCTGGTAGTACGCGGCCTGCCGCTTCGCCGGGTCGAGGGTGCTTGCCCCCGCCTGGCACAGCTGGTCGAGCTGCTTCGACACGTCGCCGAGCTTGCTGATGCTCACCGGACCACCGTAGGTCCCCTGGCTGTTCATGTACGGCACCGCCCAGTCATCGGCGTCCGGGTAGTCCCACAGCCAGCCGATGATGAACAGCGGCAGCTTGCTCGCCTTGTAGTCATCGAGGTAGCCCGCGCCCCATGGCTTGCTCGCCAGTTCGACCTGGAACTTCGGGTTGATCTTCATCAGGTTGTCCGCGAGGATCGACGCCGCCGTCTTGCGCACGTCGTTCCCCGTGTTCCACTCGATCGTGAACTTGAACCCGACCTGCCACAGTTTGCCGTCGAACGCCTTCTTGAAGTACTGTGCCGCCTTCGCCAGGTCCATCGCGTAGACCGGCTGATTGGGGTTGTAGTACTTTACGGAGTTGACGATCGGCCCGCGGGCCTGCACGCCCTCGCCCAGCAAGGCATCCTTGATGAACGTCTGCCAGTCGAACGCGTACTCGAACCCCTTGCGGACGTTGATGTCCATGAAGAAGTCGGACGGAATCCCGTTCCCATCGAGCTTGCCACTCCCGACCAGCGGGTTGCCCTGCGTCGGAATGCCGAAGTTGAAGAAGATCGCGACATCGATCCCCGACGGGAGGAACCCGAGCGTCCGCGCGCCCTGCATCCCCATGACCTGGGTCTTGTACTGCATCGGGACGTAGACGATGTCGCAGTCGCCGTTCTGGAAGGCCAACCGGCGGGTAGACCACTCCGAGACGTAGTTCTCCACGACCTTGTTGATGTCGGTCGACAGGTATTGCCCCGAGCTGTCGGTGGCGAACATCGTCGGATATGCCGCCTTGTTCCAGTAGTTGTCGTTGCGGACGAGTGTGAACCCCGCCGTCGGGTCGAGGCTCTCCAGCTTCCACGGGCCGGTCCCGTTCTCCACGTTGTAGAGCGCCATGCTCTCCTTGGTCGGATCGTGGAACTTCCGCCACGTCGCCGGATTCCCGTCCCAGCCGCCCTTGCTCACGACGAACGCCTTGTCGACGATCGCCGTCCAGCTCGCGCTGTGAGCGAGGATGCTCATGAAGTAGGGCACCGGCATCGGAAGCGTGATCTCGACGGAGTTGCCCTTGACCTGGATCATTTTCTCCACTCGCGTGGCGGCCTCGGTGTCGACCTGCTTCATCACCGCGGTGTAGGTGTCGGGCTTGCTCGCGTCGTAATTCGCGAGGTCCTTGTCGAACTGGGCCTTCACCCCGAGGTCCGAGGCAACCTTCTCGACGAAGCTCGAGAAGTCGTAGGTCCCGAGGAGCGGGTAGTCCACCATCCACGCTGGGCCGGCCGTCACATCAAGGATGATCAGCCGCTGCAGGCTGTAGGCCACATCCGCTGGGGTCAGGACGTCCCCGTTGTGGAACGTCACGACCTTGCGGATCGGAAAGTCGATGTACTCCGTCTTTCCGTCCGGCCCAAACGTGATGAGCCCATTCTGTTCGCTCGGAACGACCGTCGCCAGCATCGGCTGGAACTGCGACGTCGATCCGCCAACGTAGTCAATCAGGTTCTCGTAGGTGTTGAAGATGAGCTCTCCGCTCGCCGTGTCGTAGGCATAAGCCGGATCGAGAGAATCCCAACCGGCGATCGTGTCCACCACGATCGTGTTGGGGTTCTTCACCGCCTGGGCTTGCTGTTGGGCGACGGCGATCACGGACATCACCGAGCCCACGAGAAGCACCGCTAGGAAGATCAGAAACGCCTTTCGCATGCTTTCCCTCCTTGACCGGCACGCTGTCCTCCACGGCTCGGGGTGAGCCCGCCTTGGGGCCGCGTGCGGCAACTTCATGCTGGTCACAGATAGCGGCTATAAAAGGCCGCTATCTATCCTATTCCAATCTAGTGGACAGGCTAAAAGAGTATAGTTTGCGGCGCCGAAAAATTCAACCCGGACTGAACGCAGATGGAATGCGCTCTCCAGTTCTTTGAAGGAATGTAACGCTCTGCTCGCTTCAGGCGCGCCGGAACCGACGGTCCAGCTCCTGCCGGGAGATAGCGAACACGATCGGGCGCCCATGGGGACAAGTGTAGGGATTCTCAAGTGTCATCAGGCGCTCAACGAGGTCCTGCTGCTCCTCGAGCGGCAACCGCTCCCCGGCTTTGACCGCCGCACTGCAGGCGAGCTGTGCGAGCAGCCGGTCGAACAGGGTCTCCTCCACCCGCCCCTCGTGCAGCAACGGCTCGACGAGTCCCTCCACCACACCACGAAACCCGTATTGGGTTTGCTTCTCAGCGAGCAGTCCTGGGTACTCCCGCAGGATGAAGGTCCCCCCGCCGAACGCGTCAAGCACGATCCCCACGCGGGCGAGCGTCTCCTGTTCCGCCGCCAGGACCTCCGCAGCCTCGAACGGGAGCTCCAGTCGTACCGGCAGGAGGAACCGCTGCGTCGACACTTTGCCGGCGTGCAGCTGGGCCCGGAGCGCCTCGTAGAGGATCCGCTCATGGGCGATGTGCTGGTCGATGACCTCCAATCCGTCCGGTGCCTCGACCAGGATGTAGGTTCCCTGGAGGGTCCCGATGGCCCGCCGCTCACCGCCGACCCTCACTTTCTCGCGCTCCCGCTCCACCCCCCGGGCGATGACCGACCGCCGCAGGTCGAGGTCCAAGGGAGCCTGCCCGCTGGCCGACGAAGGGGATGCGACCAGGGTCGAACGATCCGGCCGGAGGCCCGGTGTTCCCGCCAATGAAGAGACCACGTAGCGCGACGACAGGGCCTGGTTCAGGGCGCGGGAGAGCGCATCCTGGACCCGTCGCGGCTCTGCGAAGCGGATCTCCTCCTTGCGCGGGTGAACATTGACATCTACGCGTCCCGGTCGCAATTCGATGCGGATCACCGCGAGCGGGTAGCTGCCAGAGCGCAGGATCCCCTGATAGGCGCTGGCGAGCACATAGCCGAGCGCGCGATCGCTCACCGGCCTCCCGTTAATGCAGAACAGCTGATCCCGCCGGTTCCCCCGCCTGACCTCCGGCGCGCTGACATAGCCCGTGATGCGGATCCCGGCCTCGTCCGCCTCGATCGGGATCAGCGCCCGGGCGACCTGCACACCGTAGAGCTGACCGATCCGGTCGAGCAGGGTCTCCGCGCGCGGGGCGTCGAAGACACTCCGCCCGTCATGGCTGAGCGACCAGCTCACCCCGGCCGCGCACAGGGCGAGCCGGTGGACGACCCGGTTGGCGTGAAAGAACTCCGTGCGCGGCGTCCCGAGAAACTTCGCCCGCACCGGCAGGTTGAAGAAGAGGTCCTCCACATCGACGGTCGTCCCCTCGGCGCGCGCCGCAGGGGAGGGTTCGGCAGCCCGCCCGGCCTCCACCCTCACTTCGTAGGCGGTCGTCCCGCCGCGCACCAGGGAGACGATCCGCATCCGGGCCACCGCGGCGATGCTCGCCAGCGCCTCACCGCGGAAGCCGAGCGTGACGATCGCGTCGAGGTCCGCCTGCGTCGCGATCTTGCTCGTCGTGTGCTTCTCCACACACAGCCGCAGGTCATCGGGATCCATCCCCTCGCCATCGTCGCGGACCAGGATCCGTTTTCTTCCCCCCTCGAGGAGATCGATCGCGATCCGTTCACTGCCCGCATCGAGGGCGTTTTCCACGAGCTCCTTCACCACCGACGCCGGGCGCTCTATCACCTCTCCCGCCGCGATCCGCTGCGCCAGACTGTCCTCGAGCCGCTTGATCTTCATCGCAGGCGAGAGCCTATCCCATTTGACGCCGCGCTACAAAGGATCGCATTGCCTCCCCGCGTGCCTTCCGGTATCCTCACTTTCCGAGGGGGCACGTATGCACACGATAGCTGATCTGCGCAAGTCGCTCGGGCTTTCCACCACGAATCAGGTTCGCAATCGGATCGACGCGATCAAGGATCTCCTCACCGGTCACCTGCGGCGCGGCCCGAACAACCAGATCCTCCTCTCCGAGGCGGGGGTCGCTCTCCTGCGCCGGCTGCAGGATCTCTACGATAGCGGGTTAACCATCAGCGAGGCGAGTGATGTTTTACGGGCAAGTTACCTCTCTAACAATGATATGAAGGAAAAAGCTTCACCCGCCTTTACACAAAACGAGATGAATGACGGATCCGACCGGACAACGCTGACCCTCCTCGAGCAGGAGGTGAGCGCCCTACGGGCGCGGCTCGCCGCGCTTGAGGCCCGCCAGGCCGCGCAGGGGCGCGCGCCGGCGCCGTGGTGGGAAACCCTTCGCGGGGAGGTCGAATGACGCTCAACATCCCGGTGAAACAGAACGAGCCGTTGCGGCAGGTCGTGGAGCGGATCAACGCCTCGGTGCGCCTCTCGACCCTGTGGACAGCGTCGAACATCACGGCGATCGACCGAATGCACATCAACGACCACGGCCCGGTCCACATCAAGATCATCACCAACATCGCGCTCAAACTCCTCCGTCTCCTCATCGAGGGCGGGGTGACGCCGAGTGCGGTCACGGACTTTCAGCTCGCCGAAGAGGACGCCGAGGTGATCGTCTGCTTGGCTTGCGTGCTTCACGACATCGGCCACGTCATCCACCGGCACCACCACGAGGACCTCTCTCTGATCCTCGCCCCGCAGCTGATCCAGTCCTTCCTCGCTGGGGTCTACCCGGAGCGGGAGGCGACGATCCTCGAGGGGGAGATCCTCCATGCGATCCATGCCCACCGCCGCGAGATCGCCCCGCTGACCGTGGAGGCGGGCGTCGTGAAGATTGCCGACGCGCTGGACATGGAATCCGGCCGGGCGCGCGTCCCATTCGCCGCGGGGAGCACGTCGATCCACGCCGTCTCCGCGATGGCGATCCGCAAGGTCCTCCTCTCCAAGGGCGAGGAGCGCCCGGTACGCATCCAGGTCCGGATGTCGAACTCCGCGGGAATCTTCCAGCTCGATACCCTGCTACGCGAGAAGCTCCAGCACTCCGGGATTGCCTCGTACTTCGAGGTCGTCGGCGAGGTCTCCGGCGAGGAGAAGAAAATCGTCGAGCGATACTCGATCGACTGAGAGCCACGCCAGTCGCCTCATCCGCCTCGACCGTCCCCGAGAGGCCCGGCCGGACGGTGCAGCACGACTGCCCCCAGAGTCCTATCTCTCATGTAACGCTGAATTATAGAGTGTTTTATCGTTCGCCAGCCGCTTTCGCAACAAAAGTGCCCTTTTGTTGCGACACCTGTCCCGCCCACCGCGCCGGCCGCCGGCTACCTTCTTGCCCGAGGAGGAGGACCGTGCCGCTTGAGTTGACACAGGAAGATTTCCTGAGTCCACAGCAGACCCGTACCCTGAAGGAGCACTGCCGACGCAAGGCGCAGGCCGCAGCCACGGACGGGCGCACGAACCCGGTCCGCGACTGGGCGATCCTTCATGTCGCCATCGACGCGGGCCTGCGGGTCTCCGAGATCTGCGCCCTGGAGAACCGCGACCTCATCCTGGAGCCGGGGGCCGGGTCGATCATCGTCCGATGCGGCAAGGGGAAGAAGAAGCGGGGCGTGCGGATCGGGGAGGCGCTCCGCGAACACCTCGTCGAGTTTCTCACCTGGAAGGCACAGCACGATGAGTCCACCGCCTCGCGGGCGCCGGTTTTCGTGTCGGCGCGCGACGGCTCGCTGACGCGCAGCGCGGTGTTCCGCATCTTCAAGGCCAATGCAGCACAGATCGGCCTGCCAGGGCGCTTCTCCATCCACTCCTGTCGTCACACCTATGCCTCGCTCCTGTACCGCGCCTCCAGCTACAACATCCGCCTTGTGCAGAAGCAGCTCGGGCACCGCTCCGTCCAGACGACGCAGGTCTACGCTGACGTGTTGAGCGAGGACGCAGCCCTCGCCGTGGATCGGCTCCCCCAGTGAGGATTGACGAACCAACCCTTCGCCGCTAGAGTCTCTCCATAGGACAGATCCAAGTTAGAGGAAGAGGCCCCACCGTTCACGACTCCTCCTTGCCGTGGTCACCCTTGTTTCGCGGGTCTTCTTCGCCAAGGGGGAGTATGCGCGTCATCCGGCTGGCTGCAGTGGGAAGCCTGATCAGCCTTCTCATCCCGATCGTTGCCTGGGCCTCCCCCCAACTTGAGGTCGAGATCGGCCTGTCCGGACGGTTTCTCGTCGGCCGTTTCACGCAGGCCCGTGTCGTCGTCCACAGCGTAAAATCGCCGTTTTCGGGGTCGTTCCTCTTCACACAGAGCGTGGGAACCCCGTGGCGGGGTGAGGCGTCGAGCCGGACGCAAGTCGCTTACCCGGCGATCGGCGACGGAACCTATGAGTTCCTTCTGCCGATCTACGACGCGACCAGCCCTCTCTCCGTCTTGCTTTGCGCGCAGGACGGGACCCCTGTCGCGACCGCGCAGCTCGACCTGCGCCAGGGCAAGCAGGACGAGGCATTCACCGTCCTCGTCGGGAGTGGAGACGCCCTCTCCAGCGCCGGGGTCGCCATTGAAGAGGCCGATCTGCCGTCACTGTGGCTCGCCTACGAAGGCGTGCGCGCCCTGTGGATCGGCCAGATCCCTCGCCCGCCCAGCCAGGCGCAGTGGGAGGCGATCGCACGCTGGGTCCTCGCCGGAGGGACGCTCGTCCTGTTCAGCGGTCCTGACTTCTACCTTTTCGATTCTCCGCTCGTCCGGGACCTCCTGCCAATCGACGCGCCGCTTGTGGACCGCGACGCCGGTGTCCTCCGCGGGACACCCCGCTCACAGACCCTCACCCTCCTCACCGCCCAGGACGGGCCCCCGCTGCTGTATTCTCATCATTACGGGCTGGGAACCGTTCTGCTCGCCGCAGTGACGCAGCACAGGCGCCCGCCGAGCTCCTGCGCGCCCTGGACGCGGAGGTCCCCGCCGCCCCCCTCATATCCGCTGCGGGAAAGAGCGCCGATCTTCTCGAGGACATGCCGCTCGACCACCCGGACTACGCGCTGGCCCTGTTGCTCGTCGCCGCCTGCCTGCTCGGAACTTCGATCCTCGTCGCCCGCGTCGAACGCGAGCGGACCAGACTGCTACTGCTCTTGGGGTTCGTTGCCGGCGTTGCAGTTTCATGCGGTTTAGTACTAAACAAGGCCAACGTTGGAACAGATGTATACATTGCAAAAACGTCCATATCGGTTGTGAACTCACTCGGATGCTCGATCGATTCATATGCTTTATTTGTACCCCGCGCCGGTGCGGTCACTGTCGGACTCGGCGCACCACAGCCGGTCATGCAGACGCTTCCCCGCGACCTGCGGGTGGGCTGCTACGATGTCGTCTGGAAAAGTGAGGGTAACCTGGCACTCACCCTCGCCCGCGGAGAGCGCCGCAGCCTGCGCAGCGGACAGGACGCAGCGGTACCGGTTAGTGTGCACTCCTCGGGAGATGAGCAAGTCGAGATCGCAAACGCCCTTTCGGTCACGCTGCAAGGTGCGGTCCTGCTCGTGAACAGGACCGCGCTTGCGATCGGGAGTGTACCGCCGGGAAGCCGGACCTACACCCTGGGCTCAGCGGACAGCGGGGAAAGCGCGACCCGCGCGGATACGGGGCTGGAAGAGATCCTTGCAGCGGTCCGTGAGCATGGATCCCTTCAACAGGGGATTTGGCTCGTCGCGGGAACCACGACAGAGTACCGCCGTCAAGACGGTGGACAGCGGCAAAAAGTGAGGGATACGATCGTCTATCTCGTGGAGGTGGAGCGGAATGCGAGGGCGATCTGACCTGATCGATCGGGAGATCCTGAACCCGTTCTTCGGCTACCTTCTCTTCTGCGGAATCGCTCTTCTGCTCTCTACTCCAGCGGCTGTCCGCGTCAGGAACTTCGAGGCGTTGAGTCTGCTGTCCGGGATCCCCGTCTTCTTCTACGTCCACATCCTTTTCTCGGGGATCCTCGGCCTGAACCTCGGGGCGGTCGGCGCGGCGCGCGGCGAGATCGGCAGAAGGGGCCTCTTCCGCCTCATGGAACGGGTCCTCCTCGGCCAGGCGCTCACGCTCCCCTACCTCGTGTTCGAGTATGCGCTCTACCCGGGACAGGCGGCAGCGGTTCTTCTGGCCTTCGTCTACGCAACACTCTTCGGTCTCCTGTGCGGGCTCGTCGCCGCGCTGCTCGAAGGGGCGAGCGGACAGGGCTCGCACCCGTTCCTCTTGAAATACGCGGCGTTCGTGGCCTATCTCGCGGCACCGTGGGCGATTCAGCCCGTCGTGAGCCCCTTGGGGATGGTCGATTCCCTTTTCCGTGGCGCCGGCGCGGGCAAGCTGCTGCTGGGATTCGGCGTGGTGCTTGTTCTGCTTGGTGGAGCGCTCGCTCTCTCAGCGTACCGAATGGGGAGGCAGAATGGATAACTTCTCTCGACTGATCTCGCGGATCGACCGGCGAGCACGCCGGCTGCGCGGGCTCCGCCTGGCGACAATCGGCTTTTCCACAGCGGGAATCGCCTCGCTGGGCGTCGCCGGGTTGCACCGCCTGGGCCTTCTTGCGATCGGCCCCTGGGCCATCGCGCTTCTCTTCGGGCTGCCCTTCCTGTGGCTTCTCCTCCTCTACCCGGTCGGGACGCGACGGCACACCCACCTGCCGGGAATCCTCCTAGGCTGAAGTTCCTGAGCCTGAAATGACGAGAGTGGCGTTGGGTTGGGGG
>CAZBWD010000007.1:0-19823 GCA_964495585.1 uncultured Thermotogae bacterium | reverse complement strand
GGCCTACTACGATGCCCACAAGTCGGACTACAAGGACAAGGACGGCAACGTCCAGCCCTTGGATCAAGTGAAGGATAAGATCAAGAGCACGCTCGTGCAGCAGGCGCAGACGGATCTCTGGAACACGTGGTTCTCCAAGCAGAAGGCCGAGGCGAAGATCGAGGTTTACTTCCAGAGTGGCCAAACGCAGACGCCGAGCAGCAAGTAGCTGCCAAGGCACAAGGCGGATGCGGTGGGCACTCTAGCGTTGGTTCTCTACTCGGTGCTCCTGGGGATCGGAGCAGGGTTGGTCGGCTTCGTGATCGGTCTGATGGTCAAGCTGACCTCCGTCACAGTCGTTTCGATCCTGTTGGTGATCGGTTTGGCGTTTCTTGCCGGAGCGGTCCTGCTCGTGCGATGGCGCCGGCGCCGGGCGGTATCGTAGCGCCATGGAGTTGTGAGTATGCCCGTTGTGGCGGTGTCTTGTCTCCGGCGGCGGGTTGTGCTAAGATCGTATCGACTAAAGGAGGTGGATGATGCCTGTCGAGGCTTGGCTGCTTCTGGCTTTCTTCTGGGCGTTCTGGATCTTCGCGTTTGCCGGCTTCTGGTGCGGCGGCCCCTGCTAGTCCGTTGGTTTTCCGGCCCGCAGGGCCAGCACGATCAACGACAGAACAGGAAAACGGGATTGGTGTGGCCCTGTTGAGACCGATAGGAGTTTTCGTTCTTGTGCTCTTGCTGATGGGTTTCGGTGTTCTCGCCGAAACCCATCAGCAGGTTGCTTTCCAGACCGGGCTTCCGCCGGACCTGTTCAGCGAGCTGACGGTCAATGTCAACGGAACAGATCTCGGGATCATCATCGTCGCGATCGATCAGCGGGCCTTCAACAGCCGGATCTCCTCTTCCTTGCGCGAGACGCTTGCGCCCTACACGGGCGAGAACGCGCTCTACGTTAACCTGACGGTGAAGCAGGTCGTTTCCTCATTTCCCTTCTTCCCGGAGCGGTTCACGATCACTCAGGACGGAAGTCCCGCCTTCGTTCCCACGCGCAGCGACTGGGTGGAGATCACCCCCGGGTTCCTCGACGGGCGGTTCACGACGAACCCCGCCGGGACCTCGTACGGTTCGGGGAGCGAGGGAATCCTCGTGATGGGGGACCATATCGACATCACGAAGCCGTTCACCGTCACCTACGACGGCCAGCAGGCGAGCTTCGCGCTCGGCGGCGCGACGTCCTCGCCGATATCGACCGGCCCGGCGGCTGGATCGAGCGTCGCGGCGTCGCACCCGCCGATCTCCGTTCCCACGGTCTCCCAGGTCACCGGCCTGGAGGAGACCCTCGCGCAGGGCGACTTCTCCGTGGAGCGGGTCGCCGCGCTCCTGCGGCTGCCGCAGGATCTCCTGGGGACGATCACGATCTCCAACCAAGGCAAGGAGCTTCGCATCCTGTGCATCCGGCTCGAGGAGGCGGTGCGAGACAGCGCCCTTGCCCCCGATCTCCTTGCGGCAATCGATCCGCTCATCGGAACCGGCGCGATCATGGTCTGGGCCCTGTCTCCGACCGGCGCCCCGTTCATCCCCTGGAATTTCTACGTCCAGCAATCGGGGACCAACTACGTCTTCTTCAGCGACGCCTCGTTCGTCGAACTGACGAAAGGGTTCCTCCACGTCGGGCAGGTGGCCGCCGGGGAGATCGTCGCCGGGGTCATCCGGCTTCCGAACGGGGTCAACCCCCAGGCCACGTTCAGCCTGCGGTACGCGACGAGCGGGGTCACGTTCGCCCCTCTGTCTTCGTGACCGGCGTTTCTTCAGGTCTGTTGCCTTCCCCCTCCGGAGAGCGTCTGATCCTCGCCTCGGCTTCGTCGCGGCGTAAGGCACTCCTCTCCAGGCTCACGGCTGATTTCCTCGTCGTTCCAAGCCGGATCGACGAGGCAACCAACGGCCCGGTCGAACAGCGGGTCACCGCGCTCGCCCGGGCGAAGGCGGAGGAGGTTGCCGACCGCCACGCCGGGCTGATCCTCGCGGCGGACACGGTTGTCGAGGTCGACGGGGAGATCTTGGGCAAGCCGTGCGATGTGCAGGACGCCCGGCGGATGCTCGAGCGCCTGAGCGGCAGGGAGCACCGCGTCTTGACAGGGCTCTTCCTCCTCTCGACACGGACCGGGCGCAGCCGGCAGGCGTGCGAGGTCACGACGGTCTCGTTCCGGGCGCTCACCGGACCCGAGATCACGGCCTACCTCAAGACCGGCGAGTACCGGGACAAGGCGGGCGGCTACGCGATTCAGGGGCGCGCCGCCGCCTTTGTCACGGGGATCTGTGGTGATTTCTTCAACGTGATGGGGCTTCCGCTGTGCCGCACGGTGCTGCTCTTGCGGGAGATGGGCTTTGAGCTGCTCGAAGGCGGCGACTCAGGAAGCCGGACGTAGACCGAAGACCGTTCGTGAAAGGAGACGAGAGACCATGGAGACGAAGCGCGACAAGGTGTCGATCCTCGATCTTCAGGACATGAAGGCCCGCGGCGAGAAAATCACCTGGCTCACCGCCTACGATTACCCGACCGCCCAGTTCGCGGAAGCGGCCGGCCTGGAGATGCTCCTCGTCGGGGATTCGTTGGGAATGTGCGTGTACGGCTACGAGGGGACGGTGCCCGTGACGATGGATCAGTGCATCGTGCATGCCGAGGCGGTCCGCCGCGGCGCACCGACCGCGTTCGTCCTCGGGGACATGCCGTTTCTGAGCTATCAGCCAAGCGACGTCGATGCGGTCCGCAACGCCGGCCGATTCCTGAAGGAGGCCGGGGTCGACGGGATCAAGCTCGAGGGCGGGAAGCGGGTCGTCCCGAGGATCCGGGCGATCCTCGACGCGGGGATCGTGGTGTGCGGCCACATTGGGCTCACCCCGCAAAGCTCGGGACAGCTCGGAGGACACAGGGCACAGGGCCGAACGGTGGCCTCGGCGAGGCTGTTGATCGAGGACGCCCTCGCGATCGAGGCGGCCGGGGCGCAGCTCCTGCTCCTCGAGGCGGTGCCGCCGGAGGTCGCGGGGTTCATCGCGCGCAGGCTCTCGATCCCCGTGTTGAGCATCGGCGCGGGACCGCACTGCGACGGGCAGCTGCTCATCGTCTCTGACCTTATCGGCCAGTTCCAGGCGTTCACCCCCAAGTTCGTGAAGAAGTACGCGAACGCGGCGCAGGTCGTCACCGAGGCGATGCGCGCCTACGCGAAGGACGTGAAGGCCGGAACGTTCCCTGACGACGAGCACTGCTACCACATGCTCAAGGGGGAACAGGAGGGATTTGCTGCCCTCGTCAAGGAATACGAGTGAGGAGGCACGCGATGGAGGATCTGCGGGATCGGCTGGAGATCGGCGAGGGGCACCTTCGGGCGATCAACGCCCTGCTCCTCGATCCGGGAAACGAGGTCGTCGACGGCTTGTTGCGGCTCGTGGAGCGTTACGGCGGGCCCGAGGAGATCAACCGCAAGGCGCGGGAGGCCCGCCGGCTCGAGAACCTGCTTGCGAGGCTCAGGCGGGAGCGCTCGCCGTACCTCGCCGACCTCGACTGGCTCGCCGGGCAGCGGGACGCCGGCGCGTTCATCTCGGTCGCCGGGTTTCGTGAGAAGGTCCTCGGCGTCAAGGCGCGCTCCATGACCTTTCAGGAGGACCGTCCCGTCACCCTGGAGATCAGCGCGCTGCAGTTCTTCCCCTGGCTCATCAGTGAGGCGAAACAGGCGATCGCACAGCAGGAGCTCTTGCCGAGCCGGTTCATCCGCGTGCGCTGTATGAAGGAGCAGGTTGCCGATCACGGGGATACCCTCGCGGTGGCCGCCGCGATGCAGATCGTGGGGGCGAGTTACGTGGAGACACTGGACACGCGGGGGACCGATGGGTCGAACGTTCACCTCGGCGGGCCGGAGACGATCACCGGTTACTTCGGGGGGATCGGCCAGCCGAACGAGCATGCGCTCGCGTGGCTCGACGAGTTCCTCCACTACCATACGACCTACGGGGTCAGGCAGGTGCTGAACGTGAACCCCGGCACGGTCCTTCTCGCCTACCTCCTCCACAAGCTGGGCGTGGACATCGAGTTCAAGATCTCCGTATACATGGGAAACGACAACCCGTACGCCGCACTGTGGACCCTGATCGGCGCGAGGCTCTTCGCCCGCGAGGACGGAACGACCTCACTGGTCGGGTTCAACTGGTCGAACTCCGTCGACAACCGGACGATCGAACTGACCGCGGGGCTGCGTAAGGCGCTGGGATTCGAGGACGTCGTGCGGTTCGAGCACCACATCACGGAGACCTACAGGTCGATCGTGGTCCAGCCCTACGACCGGACGGATGAGCTCTTGGAGCTGGCGCAGCGCGTGGGGAACATCTCCGCCAAGCACGAGGGCGCCGGGCCACAGGTCGACGCGGCGCGCGAGCATCCCTCCGACATCCTCGACTACTTCCTGCCCAAGGAGGAGATCGAGGCGCAGGGCCTGATGGGCGCGATGGAGCGCAACTACCTCGACAAGCACGACGCGGTGAACCGGACCGCGGCGGCGCTGACGGAGCACGGGCTCTCGTTCACTGCTGCTTCGGCGCTTCATCGCTAGGGGAGAGACGGTCCGAGCGGTGCGGCGTGGGCAGGGTGAAGGAGAAGGTACTCCCTTCACCGGGCCCCGCGCTTCGCAGCCACATCGCGCCGTTCATTCCCTCTATCAGCCTGCGAGCGATGGACAGGCCGAGGCCGGTCCCGTTGGCCTTGATCCGCTTTGCGGCGGGGGTACGGTAGAACTCGTTGAAGATCGCCTCCTGCTCCTGTGGCGTGATCCCGATCCCCGTGTCGCTGACGTCGACCTGGATCCGGCCCGGGAGATCGTGAAGGGCGATTTGGATCCGCCCGCCTGCCGGAGTGTAGGCGATCGCATTCGTGAGGAGGTTCAAGAGCACCTGCTCCACCCCCTCAGGGTCCCCGTCGACCCGCGCCGGCCGCGGACGGAAGATGAGCTCGTGCCCCTTCTCCTCCAGTTGTGGTCGCAGCGCCTCGACCGCGGTGCGGATCACCGGGGACAGGTCAAACGCCCGCGTGGGCCTTCGCGTCTTGCCTGGCTCGACCCGGCACAGGCGCAGGACATCGGTCAGGAAGACGTCGAGCCGTTCGGACTGGGCCTTGATCCGCTCCAGCCGTTCCCGCCAGTTCTTCCCCGGGTCGTCCTCATGGGTCAGGAGGTCGACGAAGCCGCGGATAATGGTGAGCGGTGTGCGCAGCTCGTGAGAGATCGTCGACAGGAAGCGGTCCTTCTCCTGGCTCAGCTCGGTCACCGCCTCGGCGTACGCCTGAAGCCGCTCCTGGTCGTGGCGCTGCTGCGTGATGTCGTAGCCCACCACGACCCACGCGGTGACCGCGTCTCCCTCGAACAGCGGCGTGCCACGCCAGGCGATGATCCGCTCTCGGCCCGACTTGGTGCGGATGGTCGTCTCGGTGTTTCGCGAGCTGGAGTCTCCGGTCCGCATCCGTTTCTGCCGTTGCCAGATCCGTTCCCGATAGGTCGCGTCCGGGTAGAGCCACTCCCAGATCCGGCTGTTGCCGAGGACCTCCTCGCGGGAATAGCCGCTGATCCTCTCTGCTTCGCGGTTCCACAGGAGGATCCTCCCCTCGCGATCGGTGACGTTGATCCACGCGCCGATGATCTCGATCAGTTTCTCGTTCAGCTGGTGAAGCCGGTCGATCTCCTCGGCGGCCCGGCGTTCCTCCGTGATGTCGCTCAGGACCCCGATCGAGCCTGAGAAGCGGTTCCCTTTATCGAAGACGGGGACGGCGGTCACCCGGGCCCAGAACGGCGAACCGTCCTTCCTCCGGTAGAGCGCCTCGTAGGTGGACTTCTCGCCGGCCTCCCGCTTGTGAAGCTCCTGCTCCAGCACCGGGAGGAAATCCGGGTGGCACCAGAACGGGTAGCTCCTCCCGATCATCTCCTGCGGGGAGTACTGGAACAGCTCGCACGCCTTGCGATTGAGGTGGGTGATCCGGTGCGAGGCGTCCATCACCACCAACCCCTCGCCCATCGTGTCGAGGACGCGCTCCAGCCTCTCCTTGGCCTCCAAGAGGGCTCGCTGCGCGCTGCGCCGCGCACGGTTGTCCCGGGCGGTCCCGATGCGGCCGATCTCCTGGCCCTGCGAGTCGAGGATGGACGTCGCACGGATCTCGACCGGAATCCTGTTTCCGTCCCGGTCGAGGATCTCGACCTCGTAGCCGGGGGGGTCCGTCCCGGAGGGTCCTGCCTGGAAGCGTGCGATGGTCGGCTCCAGGTACTCCGGGGCGAGGATCCCCTCGAACGGGCGGTCGAGCCACTCCGTCCGGTGATAGCCGGTCAGCTGCTCGAACCGCGCGTTCAGGTAAGAGAACCGGCCGTCGGGAGTAATGATGAACAGCACCTCGTCAAGGTTCTCCACCAGGGTTCGGTACCGCGCCTCGCTTGCCGCGAGGGCGAGCTGATTCTCGACCTGCGCGGTCACGTCCCGGTTCCCGCCGACGTACCCCAGGAGCCCCCCGTCGTCGTCAAGGATCGGGAGGCCCGTCATCTCGATGAGCACCGTCTGCCCGTCGCGGCGCAGGCCGCGGTGCTGGAAGACGATGAATGGGCGCTTCTCACGGAAGAACCGCAGGGCTTCCTTCTTGAGCGCCTCTCGGTCCTCGGGGTGGAAGAAGTCATAGAATGGCCGCCCGATGACCTCTTCGGGCGGCAGCCCGAGGACCCCCTCGGTGGCTCCGCTCACCTGCGTGTACCGGCCCTGCGCGTCCACCTCCCACAGGAAAAGCCGATCGCTCGTGGACGACTCGATCGATCCGAGGGACTGGGCCCAGAAGCCACCGGGGGCCCGCTTCAGCCCGGCGACCCGCTTGCCCGCCAACGGGCGTGTCCTCTCAGGCTCTGCCTTCTCCACACGGATCCTTCCTCATTCTGACAATGCAGAGGACGCCCGCCAGGGGCTAGCCCGGCCCCTTCTCCTTCTCGGCGCCACCGGCCTCCTCCCTTTCCCGCCGCAGGAAGGCGGGCAGGTCGAGCCTTTCATCCACCTTGATCCGGGCGCGCCGTTGCGGGCGGTTCTTCCGCTCGATCTCCTCTTCGATCTCTTTCTGGAAGTCGGCGGCGATGACCGTGATCTGGACGCCTTCGTCGAAGTCCTCCTGTACGACCGCTCCGAAGAGGAGATCGCACTCTGTCGCTGCAACCCGGCGGATGAGATCGGCGGCTGCGGTCACCTCGCTCAACGTCAGATCTGTCCCGCCGGTGACGTTCATGATCATCTTCCGTGCGCCGCGGATCGACCCGCCCTCCAGGAGCGGGTTGGTCGTGGCGAGCTTCGCCGCGGTGACGGCCCGCTGGTCCCCCTGGGCGACCCCCATCCCCATCATCGCCTCCCCGGCACCGGCCAGAACGTTTCGGATGTCGGCGAAGTCGAGGTTGACCAGCCCGCGGATCGTGACCAGATCCGAGATCCCCCGCACCCCTTGGTGGAGGATCCCGTCCGCGAGCTCGAACGCCTGCGCCACGGCCAACCCCTTGGCTGCGGTCTGCAGGAGCCGGTCGTTGGAGATCACGATCAGAACATCCGCTGCGGTCTTGAGCTCCGCGAGACCCTTCTCGGCTCGTGCCTGGCGTACCATCCCCTCAAAAGAGAACGGTTTGGTGACCACGCCGATCGTGAGCGCGCCGATCTCCTTGGCGATGCGGGCGATCACCGGCGCGGCCGCGGTTCCGGTTCCGCCGCCGAGCCCCGCCGTGAGGAAGACCAAGTCCATTCCCTTGAGCAGGGAGCTGATCTCCCAGCGCGACTCGAGGGCCGCCTTGCGTCCCTTCTCTTCGTCGCCACCCGTCCCCCGCCCCCGTGTGATGTCCATCCCGAGCTGCAGGGTTTCCGCGATCCGCGCCTCCCCGAGGACCTGCCTGTCGGTGTCCATGGCGATCAGACGGACCCCCTGCAGCCGCTCGGCCTGCATGCGACAGACCGCGTTCACGCCGCCGTCTCCGATCCCCAGGACCGCAATCCGCGCGTTCGGTCCGCTCTTCGGCCGGTCCTCCTGCGCCCGTTCGACGAGCGGCGGCTCGCCGATGATGAGCCGATGCGGTCCCATCACCCGATCGATGATCTCCTTGAGCTTCTCCTGCTTGCGGAGGCAGTACTCCTTCTTGAACTCACTGTCGACGGTGATGGTGACAGCCTCCTGCGTGAGGGTGACCGCCTGAGGATTCTTGGGGAGGCAGGCGCGTAGGATCCGATCGTCGATCCGGCTGAGGACCTCGCGCCAAGCGTCGCGCAGGCCCCCCTCTGCGGGTCGATCGCTCATCTCTTCCTTCCTTTCATCTTCCTCTCCTCGTTCCATTCTCTGCCGATCACCTCGGAAAGTCAACACACCAGGGAAATTGCGGCTTGCCGGGAGGAGGGGGATGGCCTACCATTTGTTGGCGACGGACATGGACGTAAAGCAGGTCTGGAACGTATTGAAATGGATCCTTGCCGCGTTGGCTGCGGGGTTCGTCGGGCACTTCGGGCGGGCGCTGGCCGAACGGTTGATCGCGCAGCGGCGGAAGGCAAGACGATCCGACGATCACCACCAGGAGGTCCCACCCGAAGTCGTCCTCGCATCCGAGGAGGTCGAAGCGAGGCAGAAGATCGACAAGAAGAGGTTAAAAGCGCAACAGAAGGCTGAAAAGAAACGAGGAGACCAACCGCGCTAGTCCTCGGACTTCTTCACCGTGACGATCTGCATGCCGTTGTAGTACCCGCAGTGCGGGCAGGCCCGGTGCGGCAGCTTGAACTCGTGGCAGTGGGGGCACTCGCTCGCTGCAACAGGCGTCATCTTTTGATGCGTGCGTCGCATCCGTGCCTTCGAACGTGAGGTTCGGTACTTTGGTACTGCCATGTCCTATCCTCCTGGGAATCCCAACGGTTAGAATGGAGTTTAGCCGGCGGTGCGGTCGCCTGCAAGGGATCCGTGGGCGGGCCTGGGTTGCGGGGGGCCAGGATCCGCGGTAGGATGGCCTCAGCGAAGGCCATTGCGATCCAAGAGAGGAGAACAGATGAAGATCACGTTCTGTGGTGCCGCGAAGACCGTCACCGGGTCGTGTCACCTCGTCGAGGCCGGTGGATTGAAGATCCTCCTCGATTGCGGCCTGTTCCAGGGCGCGCACGACATCGACGCCCGAAACGCCCAGGGGTTCCCGTTTGAGCCCGCGCAGATCGATGTCGTGCTCCTGTCTCACGCCCACCTCGACCACGTCGGGCGAATCCCGCTTCTGGTCAAGGATGGGTTCCACGGGGAGGTCGTGACCACACCGCCGACCGCGGCAATCGCCAAGGTGATCCTCACCGACTCCGCCCACCTCCAGGTGGAGGAGGCGGCCCACAACGCGCGGAGGGCCGGCCGCCGCGGAGAAGAGGCGCATGGGCCGCTCTACGACGTCGGTGACGTTCTGGACAGCCTCGACACCTTCCGCCGTCGGGTCGCCTACGAGGAGCCGATCGATCTCGGGGAAGGGGTCCGTGCGGTCTTTCACGAGGCCGGGCACATCCTCGGCTCGGCGGTGATCGAGCTTCGAGTGGAAGGAAAGACGCTCCTCTACAGCGGTGACCTCGGGAACCGGCACCACCCGATCGTGCGCGATCCGAGCCCGCCGCCGCAGGCCGATGCGGTGCTCATCGAGTCGACGTACGGGAACCGCCGGCACCGTGGGATCGATGAATCGGTCGCTGAGCTGAAGCGGGCCGTACACACGGTCATCGGGCGCGGTGGGAACCTCCTGATCCCGTCCTTCGCGCTCGAGCGCACGCAGGAGGTCCTCTACGAGCTCTTCCTGATGTGGCAGGGCAAGGAGTTCCCGGACTGTAAGATCTTCCTCGACAGCCCCCTGGCGATCGCGACCACCCGCATCTTCTCTCGCTACCCCCAGTACTTCGACGCCGAGGGGAAGGAGGTCTTTGCGAAGCGGCCGAACCCCTTCGACTTCCCGCTGCTGCGCTACGCTCAGACCACCGAGGAGTCCAAGCACATCAACAACCTGCCGGAAGGGAACATCATCATCGCTGGAAGCGGGATGTGCACCGGCGGACGGATCCTCCATCACCTGCGCCACAACCTGTGGCGCAAAGAGGCCGGCGTGATCTTCGTCGGCTACCAGGCGGCTTCGACGCTCGGGCGGGAGATCGTCGAGGGGGCGAAACGGGTCCGCATCCACGGGGAGGAGACCGTGGTGCAGGCGCAGATCTGGACCGTGAACGGGTTCTCTGCCCACGCCGACCAGCCGCTCCTCCTCGACTGGCTCGAGAAGACTGCGGCCAAGGAGGTCTTTCTCGTGCATGGGGAACCGGATTCACTCGAGGGCTTCAGCGAGGCGATCACGGAGGGGCTGTCCCTCAAGACGCGGATTCCCGACTGGAAGGAGACGCTCACCGTCTAGCGCGGGGCTCCTTCCTGGGGGATCAACAAGGAGGCGACCGATGGATCTCACCGTCCCTGCGGACCAGGCGATCTACGCGTTCCGCCCGGATCTTCATCCGGTCGCCACCGTTATCCCCCCGGCGCGGCTCGTCTTCGAGACGATGGATGCCCTCGGCGGGCAGATCCGCTCGCCGCAGGACCGGCTCACGGCGATCGACTTCGACCACGTCAACCCGGCCACCGGCCCGGTGGCGGTGCGGGGGGCGGCCCCTGGCGACGCGCTGGTCGTTCACATCGAGCACATCGAGCTTCCGGAAAGCGGGGTCATCGTGACCGGCCCAGGGATGGGAGTGCTCGGAGGGGAGGTCACGTCGCACGAGACGCGGATCCTGCCGATCCGCGATCGGCACGTGCACTTCGTGGGGCTGCGCCTGCCGGTCTCCCCGATGATCGGGGTCATCGGCGTGGCGCCGGCCGGTGGCACGCTTCCCACAGGGACCGCGCACCGCCACGGCGGGAATATGGACACCAAGGAAATCGGTGAGGGGGCGACCATCTACCTTCCCGTGGCCCAGCCCGGCGCGCTCCTCGCCCTGGGGGACGTCCACGCGGTGATGGGAGACGGGGAGGTCTGCGTGTCCGCCTGCGAGGTCCGCTCGCGGGTCACGCTCACTGTTGAGGTAGTGAAGGCTGCGGCCCCGGCCTGGCCGGTCGTCGTGGCCCGGGACCGCGTGATCGTCGTCGTTTCTCTCCCCAGTCTCGCGGAGGCGACGCAGGAGGCGACCCGCAGCGCGGTTCACCTCCTCGAGGATCGGCTGTCCCTCTCCTTTGCGGAGGCGTATCTCCTTGCCAGCCTCGCCGTCGACGTGGGGGTGAGCCAGCTTGTCGACCCGAACCTGACGGCGAAGGCTGCGATCCCGGAGTCCCTGTTCGGTCCCCAGGGCTTCTCCCTCTGAGAGCGGTGGTGAATCAGACGTCCTGTAACGCGGCGATCAGGTCGGGAATCCGTGCGAGGTCCTGTGTGACATGATCCGCGGCATGCTCGAGCGCCTCGTGCTTGGGGTTGACGGCGATCGCCAGGCCGACGATCTGCATCACCGGCACATCGTTCAGGTGATCGCCGACGTAGCAGATCTCCGAGAGCGCGAGCCTCTGCGCTGAAGCGATTCCCCGCAGCACGTCCGCCTTCTGCCACAGGTCGACGCGGGTCTCGCTGCCCCCGGTGAAGCGACCGTTGACGATCTCCAGGTGGTTCGCCAAGGCGAAATCGAGGCCGAGGTCCTCGCGGACGTAGTCGGCGACGAGGTCGACCCCCGAAGAGAGGATTCCCAGGCGGTAGCGGCCGTGCAGCCGCTGGATCGCTTCCCTGACTCCGTTCGCGTAGGGCGGCGGGAAGATCTTGCGCGTGACCTCACGAACCGGGATTCCGGTGAGCAGGAGCGCGTCCTGTGTGACCCATTCGGGATACGCGTCCCGCCGCGGCAGGTACTCGGCCAGCAGCCGCTCTGAGTCCATTTGCTTACCGACCGCGGCGGCGATCGCTCCCCAGCTCGATTCGAACTCCACCCCGTGGTAGCGGACGAGCGTTCCGTCGAGGTCGAAGATCACGGCCTTGATTCGGGGCATCTTCCTCCGCTACGGCAGGACCAGGCGGGCGCCGTTCCCGATCCCCAGCGTGGCGAGTGACCCGCTCTGAAGCTCGACCGCGTACTGGAACGGTCCCTGTGCTGTATAGAGGTCGGTCGCGTTCGCCTTCATGGTCGCTCCTCCGGCGTAGTTGCCGTTGGCGTTGAAGAACGCGATGTCGAGTCCGAAGGGGACCGTCTCCATGGTGAAGTAGCGTTGTGCGTCGTTCTCGAACACGAACAGGATCACCGGGAAGTCCTTGACCAGCTCGGTGGGAAACCCGCGGAAGCCGACGAACCGCTCCTGCCCCTGCGAGGCGACAAGGACGGAGATCTTGTGCGACGTCCCATCCTTGTTCACCACGGTGATGTCCTGCTTCTTGAGGGTCGACAGGACCCCGAGGTCCTGCATGGCTCCCTTGGGGGTCATGAGCGGGGCCGTGTCCTGCGCAGCGGAGGGGTAGAGGGTGACCGGCGTGTCACCGATGCCGTCGCCGTCCTTGTCGTTGCCCTTGTAGTCTGCGTAGTAGTTGCCCACGTTGTCCACGGTCCAGGTGTTGTTGCCGAAGTCCTGAATCAGGCCGCTGCCCTGGCCGAGGAAGAGGTTCCCGTAGAGGAGGTTTCCGACGGAATCCTTGTTCAGGTAGACGTCGTGCGGGTCGTCAGAGAAGGTGTTGTCGTGGATCGCGTTTCCCCGCGGCGTCTGTTTGCCGTAGGTCTCCGGGAACAGGATGCCTTGCGTGCTCTGAGACAGGAGGTTGTGGGCGATCTCGTTCCCGGAGCCGGTGACGGAGATCGCATACGCGGATCCCACGATGGTGTTTGACAGGACGGTGTTGTTGTCGGCCTGGTCTCCCAGGCGGATCCCGGTCTCGGCGAGCGTGATCGCGTTTGACTCGATCGTGTTCCCGCTCACCTGGTCGAGCGCGATCCCGTACTTCGTGTTCTTGTGGGTGATCGTGTTTCCATCGATCACGTTGCCGGTCGATCCCCCGCCGATCTGGATCCCGGTGGGGTTCGCGTAGGCGACGTTCTGTTCGATCCGGTTGTCGTCCGAGGCGGTGATGATCACGCCGTAGTTGTTCGCCAGAAGCTGGTTGCCGGTCACCGTGTTCCCGGAGGACAGCCACAGGTACAGGCCGGCGAAGCGGTTGTTCTTGAGGATGTTGTCCTTCACCGTGTTGTAATCGGAGCGGTAGAGGGTGATCCCGTGCTCGGTCGGCACCGGGCTCGTGCGGTACGCCTCGTTGTCGCTCACCACGGAGCGGTCGACGAAGGCCAGCTGGATGCCGTCTCCGTTGATGATCTGGTTCTTGGTGATCGTCATGTCGTGACAGTCGGCGATGAACAGGCTGGTCCCCTTGATTCCGGTGATCGTCTGGCCGCTCTTGCCGACGATGTAGTGGATCGGGTAGTCGTTGAGTGTGTTCGTGTCGTCGATCGTCTGGTGGTATTCGGCGGCCGACTCCCCGGTGATGCGCAGCCCGATCCCCTGGACGTAGAGGACGTTGCCGGTCAGCGTCACGCCGGTCGAGGAGGCGATCTCGACCCCGTTGACGGAGTTGGAGATCGAACAGCCCTGGATCGTCGCCCCAGAGACGAATCCCAGGTGGATCGCCGCGCCGTTCGGGTCCACGGCGCCGCGGATGATCAGCCCGCGCAGCACGAAGTGGGCGGTCGTGTTCTCCACGTCCACCGCGTAGGACACGGTCTGCGGCACGTCGATCTCCCAGCCGGTGATCAGGTAGGGATCGTCCGCCGTTCCGGTCCCGGCGACGACGCCGTTTGCCTTCGTGAAGTCACCGTTGCCGAGGATGGTGATCGGGGTATGGCTTTCGGCCAGCGCGAGAAACGAGAACAGGCACACTGCTGTGACCATCAGCGGTATGATGCGTTTCATGCATGAACTCCTTCGAATCCTGTTTTCCAGCGAGCCCAGAACATCTACACAGCCCCGGGTCATTATACCGACGCCCCTTGCAAGCCAGCAATCCCCCTGAGAAGCTTGCAAGGTCCTCCAGTCTAGCCTCCGGAGTTGTCAGGCTGGTGAAGGGACTGTGTGGAAACTGTGAAGAGTGCCGCACCCCTCCGGCAGCCAAGCAGAGTACCCCCGCTGCTCCCCCATGGGCCGATGTGCCGGACGTCCCCTGCCAAGCGCACCGACAGGAGGCCGCTCGACGCTGCGAGCCGCTACACTCACGTCCATGAGGCGATCATCGATCACACTCCTGCTTGTGCTGGCCGTTGGTGTTGTCCTTCTCGTCGGCGTCAGCTCGGACCAAGGGTCTCCGATCGATGGCCCCACCTCCGTGCACGGCCGCGTGGGGATCTACCTCACTTCCTACGCCCTCGTCCGGCCAGGGTTCCTCGACACGGTCCTCGCGGAGGCGCGTGCCGGGAAGATCAACGCGGTGGTCATCAATGTCAAGAACATGCATGGGGAGGTGACTTACAAGAGCACGGTCCCGCTGGCACGCGAGATCGGCGCGGTCACCGGGCTGCTCGACCTGCGGATGCTCCTGCCGAGGCTTCACCAGGCGGGGATCTACGTGATCGCTCGGCAGGTCGTGTTCTACGATCCCAAGCTTGCCGCTCACCTGGGGGTCGCCGGGGACTGGGTCTCCCCGGCCGACGAGGCGGTTGTCTCCTACAACCTGGCGATCGCTCAGGAGGTCGCATCGTGGGGGTTCGACGAGATTCAGTTCGATTACATCCGCTACCCCGACGGGGACGAGCTGGTCGCCGCGTATGCTGACCGCTACACGGCGATCGACCGCTTCCTCACTGCGGCGCAGCGCCTGCTTTCTGGACGCATGGCGCTCTCTGCCGATGTCTTCGGCCGCGTGATGTGGGACTGGAACGCGAAGCGAATCGACCCGATCGGCCAGTCCCTGGAGGACATCGCCTCCCATATGGACTGCATCTCCCCGATGCTCTATCCCTCACACTACAGCGAGCAGCGCTACAAGGACGATCCGTATCTCGTCGTCAGCGAGGCCCTGAAGACCGGGGAGGCGCGCGTTGGGACGCCGTTCCGTCCGTTCCTGCAGGCGTTCAACCTGGACATCCCGTCCGGGATGAGCTTTGAGGACTACATCCACGCGCAAATCCTCGCGGCACAGGAGCACGGGGCCGACGGCTACCTCTTCTGGAACCCTGCCTGTGACTACACCACCCTCTTCCGGGTCCTCACCCCGCTTGTCGCTTCGCACTAGCCGAGAGTCGGGAGCCACGGGTCGCGGGTCAACCGTCGGTCCCTTGCAGTTGATGAATCTGGCGAGGAGACGTGCCACCCCGCCGACAGTGCGGGTGCAAAGCCTGAAAAAGGGGACAGGCTACCTTTTCAGCGAGCCTGGGATCAGGTTCCATAGTGCGCAGCAGTCGATCCGACGTCAGAGATACCTCCAAAAAGTAGCCTGTCCCCTTATTTTACGCGGGCCTTCTTTTCGGTCTTGATCTCTTCAACGCGACGGATCCCCGTCATGCCTACCGGACTCCCGACCGTCGACTCCCGACTCTGGACACTTGACCCTGAACCAGCCCGAATCGGCTTTCTCCCGTTTTCGCGTTCTGCTATCATCTTCGCTGGGTAAGTGAAAGGAGACCGTCCCTTGCAGCCTCTCGAAGCGTGGATCCGAAGGGTCACCTCGCCAGAACCGGCCGATTCCGCCTCCCTGCGTTACCAGGAGATGGAGCACCAGGCCCCGCCGGACCTCTGCGGCGTCTACCGTCCGTATGACCCGGCCCGGATCGACGATTGGATCGAGCGGACCCTGATCTTCGCCTACCTCCACGCCCTTGGGACCCGGGGCCGCATCCTCGACATCGGGACCGGCGACGGGTGGCCGGCGCTTCCGCTTTCCCCGCACGTCGATGAGGTCGTCGGGATCGACCTCGCGCAGCGGCGGGTGGAAGTCTCCGAGGAGAACCGCGCCCGGCTCGGCTATGGGAACGTTCGGTTCCTGCATGCCTCCGGCGAGGACCTCCCCTTTCCCGACAGGTCGTTCGATGGGGTTGTCGCCGGGACGTCGATCGAGCAGATGGACGATCCACGTCGCTGCTTCGCGGAGATCCGGCGGGTCCTCGTCCCCGGCGGCACAGCGGTCCTCACCGTGGAGCACCTCCCGGTGGAGCTCTCCGGCCCATTCGAGGAGGAGGTCGAGTTCTTCCAGCGGGGCGAGTCGTTCTGCTACCGGTACACCGTGAAGGAGGCCGACCCACCGCGGGAGGCGGAGTACGAGCTCATCCTGAGGCCGCACGGCAAGACCGCGGCGCTGCTGGCCGAGCTCGCCCTACGCTTCCCGTCCCGTCCGGGGTTCGTCCGCCGAAACGGTGAGCCCGGTGCCCGCCCGCTCGCCGGGGAGATCGCCGCCTCCTATGGGCTCCCCCTCCTGCAGGCGACGAGGACCGTGATCGCCTCGGCGCGGGGATTTGAGGTTCACCACTTCACGGAAGCCTCCCTGCGAGAGGCGCTCGCTACGGTGGGCCTTTCGCAGATCGCGATCCACGGTCGGCTGACCGGGCTTGCGACCCGGTTTTTGCTTGCCCTCCACGAACAGAACGGGTTGGCGCGTCTTTCCCCCCACTTCGAGACGATCTGTGCCAGCCTCGCCGAGGCCTGGCCATTCATCCATCCGCAGACCGATCGCGTGCTCTTCGCCCGCGCGCGTCGGGGGAAGCATGAGTGACGGGGTTAGGAAGCGAGCTTCGGTGGAGCGGCCCGATGTTTGAGCCCGGCCACAGGGCGACCGATTCGCTTGCCCGCACCGGCCGGCTCATCACCCCGCATGGGTTGGTCGAGACCCCTGCGTTCGTGGCCGTGGCCACACGGGCGACGGTCAAGGGGGTCGAGCCGCAGGCGCTTCGTGAAGTCGGTGTTCAGATCCTGATTGCCAACGCCTACCACCTGCACCTGCGCCCTGGCGAGCCGGCCGTCGCCGCGCTGGGCGGGCTGCATCGCTTCTCCGGCTGGGATGGACCGATGATGACCGACTCCGGAGGCTTCCAGGTCTTCAGCCTCGGTGCGGGCAAGGCGCACGGCGTGGGGAAGGTGGCCTCGATCTTCCCCGGCGAGGTGGCCTCACCTCCTTCGGCGCGTCGCGATGCGGGGTCGCTCGTCACGCTGACCGAGGACGGTGTCCGCTTCCGATCGGTCATCGACGGCTCGGAGCGGTTCTTCTCCCCGGAAGGGGTGATCGAGATCCAGCGGCGCCTCGGCGCCGACATCATTCTCGTCCTCGACGAGTGCACCTCCCCCCTGCACGGCTACGCCTACACCAAGGCCGCGATGGAGCGGACGCACCGCTGGGCACAGCGGGCGGTCGATGCCTTCGCGGGCCGCGATCCAGCGCCGTCCGATCCGAACCCCGAGCAGGTGCTCTACGGGATCGTGCAGGGCGGGGCGTACGAGGACCTGCGGGTGGAGAGCGCTCGGGTCATCTCCGGGATGCCGTTCGGCGGCTACGCGATCGGTGGCTCGCTCGGCCGGTCCAAGCAGGAGATGCACCGTGTCCTCGAGTGGACCGTTCCCGAACTCCCCGCGGACAGGGCGCGCCATCTCCTCGGGATCGGCGAGATCGAGGACCTGTTCGCTGGGGTCCGGCGGGGGATCGACACCTTTGACTGCGCGGCGCCCACGCGCATGGCGCGCAACGGCAGCGTCTTCGTCAGAGGGGTCCCCAGAAGCCGGATCAACCTGCGCAACGCGTGCTTCCGTGACGACCCTCGACCGATCGAGACGACCTGCGACTGCTTCACTTGTGCAAACCACTCCCGCGGTTACCTCTCCCACCTTCACCGGGCCGGCGAGCTCTCGTTCTACCGCTTGGCGACGATCCACAACCTGCGCTTCCTCATCCGCCTGATGGCGGAGATCCGCGCGGCGGTCGCGGCGGACGCCCTCGACGAGCTGGAGCGAGCCTGGCTTGCGCCGCAGGACTGAGCCGCGACCGGTTCCCCAGCAAGGCGTTCTCCTGTACTGGGAGAGGCAGGAGGAGTCCATGCTGTGCGGGGGGTGTGCGATGCGCGTGTTGACGATCCTCGGGAGCCCGCGGGAGGGCGGGAACACGGCAACGGTTTTCTGCTGGGTTGAGGAGGAGCTGGAGCAGCTCGGACACACGGTCGGGGCAGGTCGACCTCGGCGAGCAGGGGATCGGAGGGTGCACCAGGTGCTGGGCCCGCGCCGGGCCGGTCGAGGAGAAGGCCGATCTCATCAAGGGGAGTACAGGCGGTTTACGAAGTACGTGCTCCTGATAGCGGTTGGGAGCTGGTCGTCCCGGGGTGCAACGAGTCGGACCGGCTGACCGACGACGTTCAGGAGCGCGCCGTGCGATTCGCCCGCGGGATCGGGGCGTGAGGGGGGGCGAGACAGCGGGGACGACCCTCCTCGCGATCGGTGTTCAGCCGGCGTCGATGGCGCCGGAGCTGATGTGCACGCGCGACGGCAGGCCGGCCGGTTCCGTACCGTCCGTGCTTCGAGCCACTTCGCTCTCCCATCTCACGGCGCAACGCCGCCCCATTGTTTCTCCTTCCCGTTTTCTTTCTTTATGGAATCTGCTATAGTGCTCATCGAGCAGTGCAAACGTTCACACTGGGAGGTGATTCAACAGAAAGCAGAGTTTAACAGGAGTTCGGGAGGGTGTAGCTCGAGAGCGTGTGAAAGGAGGCGCATAGCATGCAAAGACGAGCAAGATGGGTGCTTCTCGTTGTTTTGGTGCTGGCTCTTGGCCTGACCTTGGTCGGGTTTGCCAAGGAAACGCTTCACATCTACACGGCCTACGACGCAGACCAGGCGGAGGTGTACATCGCGGCGTTCGAAGCGTCCCATCCGGACATCGACGTGCAGTGGGTGCGACTCTCCTCGGGGCAGGTCCTCGCACGGATCCGCGCCGAGGCGGCCAACCCACAAGCGAGCCTGTGGTTCGGCGGGTCGAACACCTCGCACATCGCGGCGGCGCAGGACGGTCTTCTCGCCCCGTTCAAGGAGTCTTTGGCCTGGCAGTACATGCCGGTGCAGTTCAAGGACCCCAACGGCCTGTGGATCGGCCTCTACGTCGGGTATATCGGGTTTGTGTCCAACACCGAGTTCCTCGCCAAGGCGGGCGTCGACGCGCCCACCTCGTGGGAGGACCTCCTGAAGCCGCAGTTCAAGGGAGAGATCTCGCTCGCCTATCCGTTCAGTTCGGGAACGGCTTACACGACATTGTGTGGGATGTTGACCGCCATCGGGTCTTCAGATCCGGGGTTCGATGCCCAGGACGACGCCTATCTCGCGGCGTTCGACAAGCAGGTCCACCACTACAACGAGTCCGGCAGCGCCTGCATCACTCAAGTAGGCCAGGGAGAAGTTGGTGTTGGGATTGGCTTCTCGCACGATATCCTGTCGAAGGGGATCGCCAAGGGCTATCCCGTCGTCATGACCTTCCCCAAGGAAGGGACAAGCTACGAGATCGGCGGGATGGCGCTGATCAAGGGCGGCCCCGAGCCGGAGCTCGCCAAGATCTTCTACGACTGGGCGCTCTCCAAGGAGGCGCAGGACCTCTACAAGCAGTTCTTCCGGATCCCACTCAACCCTGTGGCTGAGCTTGCCGAGGGGAGCGTAACGGCTGCCGATGTAAGTGTTCTTCCGATTGATCTCCTTTGGTATGGGGAGAACAAGGACGACAGCATCGACCATTGGCACGAGGTCACCGGGAAGTAGGCCTCTTTGTCGGCGGGGGAGCACTTGCGCTTCCCCGCCTTCCTTCGTGCGCCAGGCATGTCATGTAACCAGGAGGTGGAAGTCCTTTGCGGTCCGT